>CBDUCT010000001.1:0-49702 GCA_965365715.1 uncultured Cyclobacteriaceae bacterium
ATGTTATGTGCAGCAAAGAATGCACAGGACATGGGATATAAAATTTACTGGTATGATTCTGAAAACGCGGTGGACAAAAAATTAATGGAGCACTTCGGTATCGATGTTTCACAAGTATGGTATGAACCTTGTAATACAGTTGAAGGTTTCAGACACTCTGTAACAAACCTTACTAACAAATTAATCGACGCTCAGCGCGATGGATATACAATTCCAAAGGTTATGGTATTCCTTGATTCTATTGGTAACCTTGGAACCCTTAAAGAACATGCTGGAATTTGCACGTTCAAAAATACTCGCCCGTCAAGGTAGTTTCTTAAGATCCATTGATGCACATGACATCATGTGTTCTGTTGGGCAGGCAGCTGTATCCGGAGGAGTCAGAAGAACAGCCATGATTGCATTGTTTGATTATGATGATCATGAAATGAGACATTGTAAGGATGGAGATTTCTGGATCAAAAACAGTCAGCGTTGGAACGCTAATAATTCTGCAGTTTGGCCGGAAAGAAAATTAACTCAGGCTGAAGCAGCAAAATTTGTATTGGATATTGTTGATTCGGAACGTGGCGAACCGGGTATTTTTAATCGTCATGCTGCCATTGAAACCAAACCCGAAAGAAGGGAAGCCAGAAGATTTGGTACCAATCCATGTGGAGAGATCCTTCTAAGACCATTTCAGTTCTGCAATCTGTCCGTTGCAGTAGCAAGGGCGGAAGATACCTTTGATGATCTACGGGAAAAAGTGGAACTTGCCACAATAATTGGAACCATTCAATCAATGGCTACATATTTCCCTGGATTACGTAAAGAATGGAAGGTTAATTGTTCAGAGGAAAGATTACTCGGTGTTGACATTAACGGTCAATTGGATTGTCCTTTGGTTCAGGAAGCTGATGTTCAGAAAATGCTCCAGCAAATTGCAGTTGAGACCAATAAGGTATATGCTCAAATTTTAGGAATTAATCAATCCGCAGCCGTAACCTGTGTGAAACCATCCGGCAATTCATCTCAATTACTGAATTGCTCACCTGGAATTCATGCAAGATGGTCAAATCATTATATAAGAAACGTAAGGGTGGGTACACATACCCCAGTTTTCAAAGTACTTGAAAATGCCGGAGTACCCATGGATCCTGAAAATGGACAGAAGAAAGAGAATGCAAATACATATGTTGTTCATTTTCCGATGAAAGCCCCTGAAGGAGCTATTACCAGGAATTCACGTTCGGCCATGGAGCAACTTGAATATTGGTTACAGGTCAAAATGAATTACACAGAGCATAACCCCAGCGTTACCATAACTTACAAACCGGATGAAGTCCTCGATATAGTGAAATGGGTCTGGGAAAACCAGGACCGCATAGGGGGTATCACTTTCCTTCCGGCCTTTGATGCCAAGTTTGATCAAATGCCTTATGAAGAAATATCAGAAGAAGAGTATAATGTCTTAGTTGAAAAATTTCCTGAGATCGACTTCTCAAAGATCTATCGATACGAAGAAGAAGATTATACCACAGCAGCCCAGGAGCTGGCTTGTTTGGCAGGAAATTGTGACATGTAAATTTATATACACAGCTATCTATCAATCAAAAAAAAATCTCTCCCGCTACGGCGGGAGAGACTTTTTTTGTCCAATTTTATCTAATTAATTCACTCACCATTTAATTCCATAATAAACTTCCTCACCATCAGTATATTCTCCTCCAATCAATATACCCCCTTCTTTATTTGCCAGGGAGGCCATCAGATCGTTAATGGTCTTAATTTCCCTTTTATCTACTGAAGTAATAATAAAACCATCCTTTATACCTGCCTCTGACCATTTTCCATCTTTAATGTTATTGAGTTGAACACCTCCGCTGATATCGAGATCTTCCTTGATATCTTCATCTACTTCGGAAACAGTCGCTCCCTGTATTTCCATGGCTGCTTCCCTACTGTACATTCTTTCCTCGCCCATGATATTTTTAAGGGTAGCTTTTAATGTTGATTCTTTACCATCCCGTATATAGGTGACTTCAATTTTGTCTCCCGGTCTGTTCCTTGCGACAAATTCCTGGAGCTCCGCAGTATTGGTCACTTCATTGTCATCAATCCCGACAATGATATCCCCTTCTTCAAGACCGGCCTCATCAGCAGCGCCACCGACATTAACACCTGCAATATACACACCATTGCTTTCCTCAATATTGAGTTCATACCTTTCAATAGCCTGGGGTACATCCAGAATCGATATTCCAAGGAGGGCCCGTTGAACAGCACCAAATTCCAACAAGTCATCCATTACTTTTTTGACCAGTGAAACAGGTACGGCAAAAGAATATCCAGCATAAGATCCTGTAGGAGACGCAATGGCTGTATTAATACCAACCAATTCACCTTTTAAATTAACCAGTGCTCCCCCACTGTTACCTGGATTAACCACAGCATCAGTTTGGATGAATGATTCAATACCAAGCTCCCGGTTTCCAAGAAGCCTTAAATTTCGGGCCTTTGCACTAACGATACCTGCAGTAACTGTTGAAGTCAAGGAGTAAGGATTGCCAACAGCCAATACCCATTCGCCTACCTTCACTATGTCAGAGTCACCATAACGTATGAAATCCAGGTTTTTTTCATCAATCTTAAGCAAGGCCAGATCGGTGGTTGGATCCTCTCCGATTACTTCAGCCTCATACCTCCTGTTATCATGTAAAATTACTTCCACCTTACTGGCTCCCTCAACTACATGATAGTTGGTAGCAATGAAACCATCATCCGAAATGATCACACCAGAACCTGATCCCTGTTGTTCTCTTGGTAAATTCCGGTGTGGATTACCGAACAACTCTTCAAATGGATTCCTGTAATACCTCTCGGTTGTTTGTCGGGTCATGGTTACGTGCACTACCCCTGGTGTTACAAGTTCAGCTGCCTGAACAAAATTAATTCCTTCTGGTACCGACCCGTCTATAGTATAATTAGAAAATTTCACATTTTGCCGTTCCTGAATAGAATTGTAATTTTCATCATCAGGAGTAAATATTTGATAAGTTGCCAGGGCAACCAGCGCACCAACGAAAGATGCGATTATGATAGCTATTATAAAATTCCTCTTATTCATTCAATTAAAATTTAAAGTTCACCAACTACAGAATAAACGGTAATTTAACATTTTAGATACTTATATTAACATTATTTAACAAAAAATCCCGCCTGAGCGGGACCTTCCTGTGCGTTAGATTACACCTTTAACATTACTTAACTGAGATTTTTTGCTTAAGGACTTTCTTAACATCTTTTACAACCTCAATATATAAAATACCATTTTCATAATTGGCTGATATTTTTTTCTGATCAGCATCTTCAGGCAAATGGAATACCCGCTTGAAACTTCCCTGATGGATCTCATTTTGATGCATCGTGGTTCCTTCTCCATTCTCAAAATGTCTTTCACCACTTATGAACAACTTTCCATCTTCGAGATCAATGTTAAAGTCTTCCTTTTTCATTCCCGGAACCGCCAATTGTACTTCATAGGCTTTTTCAGTTTCGAGAATGTTGGCACTTGGTAAAAACCTGTCAGCACTGGAATCTTCCAGCCTATCGTAGAAGAATTTATCAAATAAATTCACAAATGAACCAGGATACCTGTTTCTTACATAGGGATTATATTTAATCAGTGTCATAATTATAAATATTTTAAGTTTTACATAAATTTCAAAGCGTTCGCTACTCCTTCAACCTTAAAAACTGTACCAAGCCGTAAATTTCATAATATTCCCAATATTTAACGACATAATGGCAGTAAAACAACATTGAATCCAACAAAACACGCCAATATGGCGTATTAATGGATATTTTATATCTCAAAATCAATGAACCCATGTTTGTTAAAAAAAATAATCGAATAATTATTGATAATTTATTTCCCCGGGGCTACTTTTGCTTTCCATTTTGAGATTCCTCAGTAGCTCAGCTGGTTAGAGCATCTGACTGTTAATCAGAGGGTCCTTGGTTCGAGTCCAAGCTGAGGAGCGAAATTGGACAAGTCCCGTCTTTTGGCGGGATTTTTTTTGGAGCTTGGACGAGAAGTTTATACCAGTAAAATTTTTTTATAAAAGTTTGATTATTTTTCTGAATTACCAAGAATATTATACTTGGCTTTTCGCTCGTTCCATCTTCTTCGGGCATACTGTTGCATATCTATAATTTTATCTCTCTCATCTACAATTTCAAAACCTAATAAGGTCTCAATTATGTCTTCCATAGTAACGATTCCAGCCATTCCACCATATTCGTCTACAATAAGTGCGATATGTTCTTTCTGCTCAAGTAAAATTTCCCATAAACTCATAAGGGTTTGAAATTCATGAGAAACAACAATTTTTCTGGATATATCGCGAAGTTTTAAACTGGTCTTTTCCTCGGCAAGTTTTTCAAATACGGTTTGACGAAAAACATACCCGGTTATATTTTCATTGCTTTTTGAATAGACCGGGATACGTGAATAATGAAGAAACTCCTTTTTTATAAGAAATTCTTCTAAAGACATGTTTTCATCTGCTCTAATGACGACTATTCTGGGTGTCATTATTTCCAAAACCTTAACAGTTTTAAGACGAACCAGGTTTTGAATAATTTTGTTTTCTTTTTCCTCAAGAATCCCCTCCTCTTTTCCAAGATTAGCCATTGCAGATATTTCCTCTCTACTCATGGGTAGATTATCTATGTTCCCTGAAAATAACTTTGTTATGTACTTTGTCATTATCACCAAAGGAAAGGTTATAATGACCATAATATTTATAATCATTCCTGAAACCAGAGCCAATCGCCTCCAATACCTTGCACCAATCGTTTTAGGAATTATTTCAGAAAAAACCAGTATCAATAGGGTAAGGATGGCCGAAATAATACCGAAATACATATCGCCGAATATTTTTGTTGCCTGTGCCCCAACCCCGGCTGCTCCGATAGTATGCGCAACAGTATTCAGAGAAAGAATTGCTGATAGTGGTTTTTCAATATTATTCTTTAACCTGATAAATAATGATGCTGATTTATGACCATCTTCCTTCTTAACATTTAAAAAAGACACAGTAGTTGAAAGTAAGACAGATTCCATAATGGAACACAAGAATGAAACAAATAGGGCAAGAAATAAATAAAATATCAACAGAATCATTTTTCTTTAGTTTAGTAAAAATCAGATTTACCTTTTTTCGACAGGAAAGTGTTTTAATGCGCCCTTTGAGAATTGTTATTTACAATTATACAATTGCTCAAAATTTAATCCTTCCTGGAACTATTGATAACGATTGCCTCTGTTACAAATGAAATTCCTTGTTGTTCATAAGTGCCAATCATAACCGACTGTATAAAAAGTTGCTCAGAGTAAGAAGTAGCCCCCCATTCAATAATAAAATTAGCACCTGCCCCACCAACATTTTCCACATCTTCAACAACAAATTCTATTGATTCAAGTGGAGAAACCAGAAATGTAGAATCAACATAATCTTTTAGTCTGTTACCGTATGAATCATAATAAACTGCAGAAAGCAAATATGCTGAATCGGTTAAGGAGGTATTTCTTATACTTATTGTGGCCGTTAAGGGGTATCTTTTTGTACCATTACTATAATAAATATCTGAATATATTGGCACATAGTCAGTTTCTATATATTGCAGAGCTGATTTATCAATATCTATGTATTTATAAGAATGGCTCGGATGACTTCTTTTTATAATTTTTTCCGGATTTTTTCCGGTGCAACCAATTAAGGTCAAAAGTGATATTATTAAAAAAATGAATCTCATGGTATCAGCGTTATTTAATTACACTAAAGAATAAATAAAAGGAAGTGATATTCAGTCTGCTCCAGATTTATATCTAAAGATTTTTTTCTTATTATCAGAATACTTATCATTTCCAAAAAGGGATAATATGTATTTATACGTAATTTTCACCATGAAAGAATGAGATAAAAGGAATTTCTATATGACAAGATTTCAAAATGGGTCCATAACAACCGTGGTATTTTGTGGTCTTGAAGAGATTAAAATGCTCCGCTATGTGGGAAGTCCTGTCCGGAAACGTATTGATCCTGTTCTGTTTTTTGAAGAATCCATTTATTATCTATTGTATAAAAAATTCATCCTGATGCTGAATGGAAATCAAAGTCTTATTTATCCATCGCAGCCAATATCCGTTCCGGAGTCATGGGTAATGTATGCAGCCGGGCCCCGACAGCGTCGAAAATAGCATTTGCAATAGCAGCACCCACAGTCGTGATGGCAGGTTCTCCGCATCCCTGAGGGGCTAGATCCGGATTATCGATCAGTACAACATCGACCTTTGGCGCTTTCGAAAACTTGGTTATTTCATACGAGTTATAATTTCTTGAATGTATTTTACCCCCAGTGAACTTAATTTCTTCAGACAATGCAGCGCTCAGACCCATGGTAATACCTCCCTCAATCTGTAATTCCGCTCCTTGCGGATTAATAATTTCGCCCATATCCTGGGCACACACCACGCGATCTACTTTTACCTGTCCGCTGGATCTGTTAACCGAAACCTCTGCAATGGTCGCCACATAGGAATTTAAATAATTCGTACATGATATTCCATATCCCGATCCACTAGGTCCTTTGGAAATTTCACGCCCAAATTTTTCTGCAGCCACCTCAAGTACACGAATCATGCGATCATCCGTTAAGTTTTTCATCCGAAACGATAATGGATCCATACCCGCTACCTGAGCAAGTATATCGGTATGCGACTCCATGGCAAATACGTTCGTATTACTGCCGGGTCCGCGCCAGGCACCTGTAGCGAAGGGATGTGCGTTGCGATCACCACTTGTTTTTACCATAAAATTCGGGATGTTGTAGATCGGTTCCGAGCTTCGGGAACCGGTAAACAAAATGTCACATCCCCAGGAAGTGATCAAGCCTTTTGAATCCAGTCCGGATTTTAATTGAACTACCGCTGCCGGACGAAATGTATCATAAAAAAACTCTTCCTGTCTCGTCCAGGCAAGCTGCACCGGATGCCCGGATATTTTCGATAGTTTTACGGCCTCAGTAATTTGCCTGCCAGATTTCTTACCACCAAGACCACAACCTAAAAAGGGTGTTATAACATGAACCTGATCTTCCTCTATATTCAGCGTCACAGCTGCTGTTCCGCGTACGCGGAACGGAGCCTGTGTTGATGCCCATATCGTAACTTTTTCATCTTCCACATGCGCCAGTACTGCATAGGGTTCAGAGGGCGCATGGGCAACATAATGATTATAGAACTCGGATTCTATAAGTTGATATGATGTTTCGTATCCTTCAGAGAGGTTCCCTTTTTCCACGTGAATACGGCCTTCCGATGCCGATTTTTTCAAATGATCAAAAATCGAATTGTTATCCAGATCTGAGCCAGTCTCTTTCCATTTCACAGATACCCGACCAAGCGCTTTTGCTGCCAGATCCGGATTTTCATGCAATACTGCAATAAGGCCGTCTTCCTTAATCATAATCGCATCCTTAACCTTTGATACATCCGATACATCGACAGATTCCATAATGGCATCGTGGGAAGGAGGCCGTAAGACTTTTGCATACAACATACCCGGAAGTTTTAAGTCGCCGGTGTATTTGGCCTCGCCTTTTACTTTAGCCATGGCATCCATTCGCCGGATTGGTTTTCCGGAAACCGTATGATCCGAAACAAGCTTAATAGGAATATCGGATATATGCCTTTCGATCTTGTTTCCTTTGGTCAGTTCCGCATAGGTCACTTGTCTATTCGAATTCTGTTTGTCGCTGACTATTCCGTTTTTAACGATCAATCGTTCAATTTCTACATTCAGTTTTTCAGATGCCATTTGCAATAATATTGCCCTTGCTTCAGCACCTGCCTTTCGAAGTGGTGGACCATAATACTTAGTACTGCGTGATCCTGTTGTCCCACTATCCCAGGGGCATAAGCGCGTATCGCCCATCACCATATCTATTGAATCGAGGGATACGTCCAGTTCTTCAGCCAGCATTTGCGCCATGGAAGTGATGATCCCCTGACCCATTTCTATTTTACTGCAATACAGGGATACACGCCCATCCTCTCCAAATTTCAGATATGCATTTAAGTCGGTGGGATATCCTCTTCCCCGCTGTTTCAGATCAAAAGTACTAGACATTCCTGTCGACATGAATATAAAAATTCCACAACCAGATACTTTCAGGAAACTGCGCCTTGATAATTGCAGGTCATCTGAATTATTATTCTTCCTTTTTCTTAAGGATGATTCTTTATTTATGACTGTGGTTTTATTCTCGTGCATTTACATATAATTAAAGTGATTTTTCGATTAGTTTATACAGGCTATGGAAATCTTCACAGCTATCGTCATTAAAAATCGGTCACATTTAAAGCCTCTTCTATTATACCCTCCTTCACCACAATGGGCGGTTCAGGTAAATTGGAATTGAGGTCGAGGTACTCCTTTTTAGCATTTATTGGTAAATCAATTTCATATGGCTTGGCAAGAGTGATGTTGTCAATGGCCTTTTTCGCACCCTCATATAATGCTTCTCGGGTCAATTCAAAAGGATATAGTTCAGCAGCTTCACGTGAGAGTCCCCGTTTCACTGCCACGGTAACAATATCTTCTCCAAAAAATTCTTTGGCCTCACGACAGGTAGCTTCATCCCCTGTAACCATAATTAGTGGGACCCCGAAATGGCCGGCAATCAAAGCATTCTGGGCCAATTCACCGGATTCACGGCCATTATACCAGTACCGGTTCTCTGACCTGGATGATTGCGTATGATTCAAAACACCATCCGGCGTTCCCATCATGGCATGAAAACCAACCATAACCATCCCATCAAAAGTCTCATCCAGATCTGTAAGATTTCCAGCACCGGGCCTCGGTTTGCCTGTAATGTAAGTAGCTCCCGGATGCATCATGTGTGGAATAACTGCCTGCGATCCATGACCATCCAGAACTACGATTTCAGTGGCACCGGCATCACGCAATCCTTGAATTACAGCAGCCAGATCTTCCATAAAATACTCACAAGCCTGAATATTCAAGGGTGTATCCTTCTCCCTGGATTGAGCGAATTTGTAAACTCCACTAATGCCCTCAAGATCAGTGTTTATGTATATTTTCAGTGGGGTTGTTACAGGATTTTTACAAGTAATTAAAGGTAGAACTATAAATAGAAGCCAGGCGGATTTTAATAATCCAATAAAAGTGTTTCTGCTCTTTAAATATAAATTATTGGATTGAAGTTCGACCTTTTCCTTATACCTGAAAATATTTTGTAGCATGATCAATTTATTTAAATGAAAATCGGATATTCTTGTCGACTAATGTTATGAACTGATGAAAAATAGTTGTTATAATAACTCAATGTATTTTTCTATTTAAAGAGCGATCATCAATGATGGTTTCACCACTATTTAATTTTCCATTCATTGCATTCTCACGGTATGCACCGCTTGCATCATAATATTTCTTATTGATATCCACCTCTGAAATCAGAATGCCGGGTTCATTCGCAGTCAGTATATTTTTTACCAATCCATCAGGTGTAATAAAATAACATGGCCAGCTCTCAGGAGCTGAAGAATTTGTCAAAGACATGTAGAAATAATTGGTGGCTGCCCTTGCCTGGGAAGTTACGGGCATAATCAAAGGGTGTATACTTCCTTTTTTCTGCCGGGCATTATAAAATGACTGGAATATTAGATCAGTCCCTGATTTTCTATATTCCCTGTAAAGTTCCGGAAACCGAAGATCGTAGCAAATCAACAATCCGCAGTTAACACCATTGACCTCAAAATTTACAAAATGATCACCTGGTGAAAAATATTTCAGATCTCCGGTCGTACAAAATCGTTTATCATAACGATCTATTATATTACCTTCAGGATTGATTACATACAGGCTGTTATGAGGTTTGTTCTTATCACCTAATTGATGAATGCTTCCCATAACAATCCAGATTTCCATTTCTTTAGCCAGGAGCATGATCGAGTCCGTCAAAGCATGCAATAAGTCCCATTCAAAACCATCCATAGTATGAAAATCCGTCCCTGGATAGCCGGAAAGTGCACATTCAGCAAAATGAACTACTTCTGCTTTTTTAAGTTTTGATTCAATCACCTGTTTCTCAATCCATTTATAGTTCTGATAGATATTATCTGAAATCGGAAACTGGCAGGTAGCAATTGTAATCTTACCACTTTTAATCGAGGTATTCTGGCCAAACAGAAGAGATGAACCAATAATTATAAAAGCAGAGGACAGAAGAAAAGTAGCAGGTATATGCAAAAATACAAACCTGCTTCGTATTTTTTGAAATCTGAAATAAATCATTCGAGGCTTATTAGATTATTCAATAAATAGTCAGGCATACCATTTTCTAGTACGTTTCAGGCTTCCTGAAAATATATCATGAACGAAATTGGCGTTTTCGATGATCTGGAAATCAAACATACCCGCACATACGAAATCAGCCCCATGTTCAAAGGCGTACTGGAATCCCTCCGATGGATGTATAGAGCCGGCGGCAAGTACCTTGTAGGCTATCCAGGGAATTTCACAGGATTTAAAGAAATCTGAAACCACCTCTGCTGAAGGACACCACATATTGTCGTTGAACTTATCTCTTTCAAGTCTGTTATAACTGATGTTGTGCATAAATTCCTGACGGTTTTCTTCGGGGTGGGTGGACCAGTATTGATCGTGATGGAAGGTTTTCATAAAGAAATCTGTCTCAATACCTTTTTCCACACATGTCATTGGTACCTGTATGGCATGGCCTGCTGTCCCTGCGATCAAACCATTACTCCGTATAAATTCAATAGGTTTTGCCAGATCATCAAGCCGGTTTTCAAAAACCAATTGATCAGCAATTCCGCCCATTACAAAAGCACCAATGGCACCATGATCAATGGCCAGCTGAATGTTTGAAAAATCATCATCCCTGGGATAGGTTTGTGCAAGCCATTGGATCTTGCCACCTCTTTTCCAATATTTTTCCAGGATCCGGACTGTATTTTCATCGGTCCTCATTACAGTTGTGTTAATACCGCAGGCTTCATAGATCCATAAAGTTTCAATTACTTTCTCATCTGTAAAATAGTTCTTGATCAGGCGCGAAACATAAACCAGGTCCCTGGCATGTGCAAAACCGGCTACAAGGTTTCCGCCAGGTATGATCCGGCTGATATCAAGGTGTTTGATTTTGCCCATAGGTACCTGACCTTCGAGTTGATCAAGATTCACCTGCCTGGCTGAAAGATTGGTTGCTGAAGTACGCGCGTCTATGGATGACACCTGTTCTTCTTCGTAACTGAACCAGCCATATTTTTTTGCAAAACCGAAAAATGCCAGTCCAAGCACGGGGATAGAAGCCAGGTTTTTGATCAGTTCCCGTCTTCCTGTCAGGATAGTCTCAGGGGTACCCCTGTTCTCAATTTCAGGGAATATCTTTTCTTTTTTCCTTTTCAGATTTATGTGAATAATATGATTCAGGCCCCAGAAATAATTGTCAGGTAATATTGAAAATATTAAAAGGATACCGGATTCAATAATGTTCAGGTTAACTATAAAATATTGTCCTTGGGAAGGATATGAAGATTCAATAAAAGGCGGGTTAGCAATATAATATATAAGCAAAAGAAATATTCCACCAATGCTGGCCAGTCGCCGGAAAAGGCCCAGCATTAATAAAAGACCAATTAAAATCAGGCCCCAGATATTAATAAGGTCAACCAGTTTCAATACTTCCGGATTTGTGGCGATCCAATGAAAAAAACCGGATAACAGCCATTTTGATTGCATCAAATAAGAGAAGCTGGACCATTCCGGTATCATCAGTTTGGATATACCCTGGTACAGAAAATGCCATCCGACGATAATACGCATAATCGTAAAAACGGCTTTGACAGTCTGATTCGAAGATGTATTTCCCATAACAATACGTGTTTTAAAAAATCAAAATAACAATATGCAAAAGCTGCTAAATGACATAATTTAATGAACCTGAATTGAATTTCCTAATTCAAAATAAGATCACCAGTACAAGCTATGTTTTCTTCAATCTCTTTTTAATACTTTCGGCATTGTCCTTTATTTTGAGAATGGCATCAGCGACATCATCCATATCGGATTCATCCGCCAGCAACATACTTTGAAATAACCACACGGCCTCATTGCACAGTGCATCATTTTCCGGGCATTGGTTCCGGGCGGAATAGTTCTCAAAATCAAGCGTTTCTTTCGGGTACATGGCCTTGAAGTTTTTGGTATTGAAGGCATGTTGGATATAGGGTTGAGTATTCAGGAACGGCGCATATCCACTCATACACGGAATGCCTTCAGCCCGTAATGAATTCAGAAAATCCGATCTGCTCAATCCTTTAAACTCATCTTCTTTATATCGAAAAGCGAACATATGAAAAGCACAGCGTGTCACATTATCATATAATTTATAAGGTAGGATGCCCGGGATACCTTCAATTTTTGATCTCAGATATGCGGCCCTTTTATTTCGGATCGTGGTCTGTTCATCAAGGTCCTCGAGCAAGGTTAATCCGATAGCGGCCTGATATTCAGTGATTCTCAATTTAGTACCTAACATGACTGAACCGGCCCCAACATCGCCAATCACGCCACCGTATGGAAATCCGACATTATGATAAGAGTAACACCGGTCCATAAAATCTTCATCATCACTGACAATGGCTCCACCCTCGCCAAGGGGTAAATGTTTTGTAGTCTGAAAACTATAGCAACCGGCATCACCAAAGGTTCCGACAATCTGATGATTTATTTCAGCTAGCCAGGCCTGACAAGCATCTTCCAGTACCAGTAAGTTATGTTTTTTTGCGATCTCCATGATCCTTACCATATTCGCCGGCATGCCCAGAATATGGACCGGCAATATGGCTCGGGTTTTTGATGTGATCTTTTCTTCTATTTTTTCTACATCGATCTGGTAGGTCTCCGGATCTGTATCTACAAATACCGGCATGGCTCCAGCTATCAGTACCGCCTGTATCGTAGAGATCCAGGTGTAGGGTGGGACTATTACTTCATCCCCGGCCCCGATGTCCATTTGTACCAGGCTGGCTATCAGGGCATTTGTTCCATTCACCACGGCAAGGCATCGCCTGGTGCCAATGGTTTCAGCCCAGCGTTTTTCAAATTCTGTAACTACCTTATCGCGTGACCAGACCCCTTTCCTGAGGACATTCAGCACACTTTTCTCATTTTCTTCTGGAGACCATTGTGGCCAGGCCGGCCAGTCTGTTGACTTTACCGGTGATCCTCCAAGAATAGCGGGTTCTTCAGATGAAAAATGGGTATTCATTTGTGTTGCTGATCCTATTTTGGGTGCAACAACGGCTCCTAGACCCGTTAGAGAGCTTTGTTTAAGGAATGGACTGCGGTAAAATCTTTGTTCAGGCATGATCTTAAATATTAATTTAACATAATTTAATAAAAAGAAAAGAATTTTCACGGATCAGGTCCATCAAAATTATAAATGAACTGACCGTTGGCCTTGGTGATATACAGACCTGTTGAAGTGATAAAAAGGGACTTAAAGGAGATCTGAGTTATTGTTCCAATGTTAAAAGTCTTTCATAACTGCGTTCACAAGGCATATCCAACGAGAATCTTAAGAGGATAAGGTGAAAGGCGTCATGACCTAATCCATTCACCATTATACATACGCCATATCTTCATAGGATTATCCTTCTGCAATTCTTCTGGCAATAAATGATCTGGAAAATTCTGATAGCATACGGGTCTGGTAAACCGGTAAATTGATGCAGTTCCTACAGAAGTCGATCTGCTGTCTGTTGTGGCAGGGAAAGGGCCACCATGATTCATAGCATGGCATACTTCAACTCCTGTTGGGAATCCGTTAATGATCAACCGGCCAACTTTCTGTTCCAGGATTTGAATGAGGTCCTTATAATGATCAAGTTCCTCTTCGAGGCCAAATAAAGAAGCCGTCAGGTGGCCTTTCATTTTAGAGGCAATAGAAATAAGATCCTTGTTGTCTTTCGCAGATACCATGAGGGAGGATGGGCCGAATACTTCTTCCTCAAGTACTTCATTCCTCAGAAAGTCAGGACTATTCACCTGGTAAACAG
This sequence comes from uncultured Cyclobacteriaceae bacterium, assembly GCA_965365715.1. Lineage (GTDB taxonomy): Bacteria > Bacteroidota > Bacteroidia > Cytophagales > Cyclobacteriaceae > JAGTVG01. Next base: position 14,156 of record CBDUCT010000001.1, read on the forward strand.
AAGTTGTACCAATAAATCCCTTCTTCCCTTTTTTACCCATGGCAATCTGTTGGACACCCGGCTGATTATGCAAATTGTTTCGGGCAAGGTCGTAAGCTTGTTGTATTGATTCTGTCAACATAGTCCCTGCTTCCGTTTTTGAAACGGATTCTGATAATTTTTTATAAAATAATTCTTTTGATTCGTTTTCTTCTGTAATAACCAGCCCGGGACTGGTGCAGAATTGACCAACACCCAGTGTTATGGAAGCTGTCAGTCCCTCTGCAATTTGAGTATTTTTAGCTTTCATCGCCCCGGGTAAAATAAACACCGGGTTAACGCTGCCCATTTCAGCATATACTGGGATTGGTTCTTCTCTACCGGATGCGGCATCATATAAAGCCTTTCCCCCTCTGAAAGAACCTGTAAATCCGATTGCCTTTATGCATTTGTTTTTTACGATGGCCAGTCCAACCTTGTTAGATTTACCCTGCACCATTGAAAAAGTCCCATCAGGCATATTATATTCCAGAATAGCATTCCGGATGGCATTTCCGACAATTTCAGAGGTACCGGGATGGGCCGGATGTGCTTTAACCACGACGGGACCCCCTGCCGCTAAAGCCAAGGCGGTATCCCCTCCCGCCACAGAAAATGCCAAAGGGAAATTACTTGCACCAAAAATGCCAACCGGTCCCAATGCGATTTGCATGGTACGGACATCGGGTTTTGGTACCGGTTTTCTATCCGGATCGCTGGTATCAATTCTTGCATTTACCCATGAACCTTCTCTTAAAAGACCAGCGAAAAGTCTTAATTGATTTGTGGTTCTTCCCCGTTCACCGGAGATCCTAACCTCAGGAAGCCCTGTTTCCTGCTGGCATCTATATATCAAATCTTCACCGGCTCTCTCGATTTCCTGTGCAATACATTCCAAAAAATCAGCTCTTTGAGAAGCCTTGGTTTTTCTGTAATCTTTGAATGCAGCGGCTGCTTTCCGGGCAGCTTCATCGACTTCCTCTACAGTTGCTTCCATAAAATCAGGTGTCAACTTTTCACCATTGATTGGATCGATTGCATTAAACTTTTTATCTCCCTGGCTTGAAAATTGATTCCCAAGAAGGTTCTGACCAGTTAATTTCATTTGATATTATTTTACAGTATTGATTAATGTTCCAATTGGTTGAATAGTTATGTGGATTTCGTCTCCCTTTTGCAAGGTGAATTCCGATGTAGGTACGATCCCAGTACCCGTCATCAGGAAACAGCCCAGGGGAAAACTACATTCACGGAATAGATAAGAAACCAGTTCTTCAGGTCTGCGTTTCATTTGTTTGAGACTGGTTTGATCATAAAATACTTTTTCCTGCCCCCTGTAAATGGCCATTTCAATCTTAGTATCTTTTTCAAGTGGCTGATCGGTTACATATATGCATGGTCCTATGGATGCACAGCCGTCATAGGTTTTGGCCTGCGGTAAATACAAAGGATTTTCTCCCTCAATGCTTCTTGAACTCATATCATTCCCTATAGTAAAACCAATTATCTTAGCACCAGAAGTAATGGCAAGCGTGAGTTCAGGTTCGGGAACATTCCAATCCGAATCTTTACGGATCCGGACTTTTTCACCATGGCCTACTGTTCTGAATGCGGTTGCTTTAGAGAACAGTTCCGGGCGTTCGGCTTCATACACATGTGCATAAAATTGTCCGCCCCCCGAGTTTTTCGATTCTTCCTGCCGCCCCAGTTTACTGTTATAATAGGTAACTCCACTGGCCCAGATCTCCTGGTTTTGTATTGGAGCTATAAGTTCTGTTTTTATGATCAGTGCTCCGTTTTCAATGGGTTCCTGTTCAAGTGTAAATTTCTTTAATTTGCTCAACAATTCATTATCCTTAAAAAGAGCATCCCAGTTCTCATTCTCGAGTGAATAGAAATTACCTTCATTTTCAATGATGATACCGCTCTTTACTTTATATAATTTCATAATGAATTTATTCTTGTTTGTTTTAATGTATTCTGGGGCCATAATGAAATTCAGCCTGACCATTTTCAAGTGCTCCAAGGTCTGGTGCCGATCCTGAAAACCCATCGTTTATATTGGGCAATATGCATCCCCTATCTATAACTTTGGCTGATTTGTTAAGCCTGAAGTCGTAACCATCCAGACTGTATACATGTCCTTTCTTCTTAGCATCTGGCATGGGCACATGCTCAAAAATTGAATAATCCGTTTCCATGCCATGGATCTCATATCCTGTTTTGTCTCTGAATTGACTTAGATCCTCGAAATTAAAAACAGGAAGTTCACTTTTGTCGGCATGGTTCAGTTCATCGACATCAGGGTATGCCCAAATGTAGGCAGGTCCATTATTTTTCTTACTTCGATACCCATTATAGTCAAAGGTGGTGTAGTTGGTAAAAGTTGTTCCTGAAAAAGCAGGGCGCTCATCATCATGCCCGAGAAACAGGTTATTTCGAAAATGCCCGTTTGAGAATGCGTAAATGCCGGTTTCTGCACAAAATGTATTGTGATATGCCAGGATACCAGCCGGCCGGATCATAAATTTCAGCGATACCGAGGGGATATGATAAAGAATATTTCTGATAAAATATACGGGACCCCCAAACAAAGGCTGGGCGCTTAATCCAGCATGATAGGCATTAAAACCACGGTTTTCAAAGATCCTTATATTATGCATGCCTCCATCCGATTCGATAAAGTCATCAGACATATTGAAAATATCATTTCGATATATATCTATGGAAGTACATTTTTTATCCGGTCCTTCTGGCAGCCCATGCGTATCAACACAAATGGCATCATGAAAGTAAGAGATCTTATTAAAACAGATCACATGTCCTTCACCATATACCTTTACACCAAAATATGATGTAAGGGGAGAGGGGTGTTCCAGACCATACCAGCCAACTAAAGTATCAGGATCATGTTTTCCAATCATGGTATTATCCGCTATATAAAAATTTTTGGAACCTGCATAGTGCGTCATAATACCAATACCAGTGTCCTCAATTATACAGTTTTTAACTGTAAGGCCACTACATCCCATTACCCGTTTTAAACCGGCATAAAAAGCTATATCCACATTCCTGATGGTCAATCCTTCAAAATAATGATAATCGGCCGCCATAACGTCAAACAACCTGTATGCTCCATCGCCATCAAAGATCACCTCCCCATCTCCTGCTGCGATTATAGATATTGGGCGATCAGAAGTCCCTTTTTGCGTCAAAACATAAGCACCATGAAAATTCAGTGCCAATGGATCAACGTAATCAAGCCTATCACCTTTATAAGTTCCCGCATGCACAAGGATTATGTCACCTGGTTGCACCCTTGGTTCCGGTACCATCCACCAGTCACCCAGATTGCCGCCACCGTAATAGGCTTCATTTAGACCTGTAAAAGCGGGCTGCTCCTTTTCCCCTTCATACCCCGGGGGATAAACATGATATATTTGACCATATTGATAAGGAACAGGTTCTTTTCTGGTTTTTACTATTACCTTATGTGTATTGAGGCCTTCAACACCATCGGGATCTTCAAGAATAAACCGGCATTCATAGCTGGTACCTGGTTCCAGATGAAAAATACTTCCTGCAAACATATCAGGAGTAGTATAGATCCATCGCTGACCATGTCCATATATTTTTTCTCCGCCGATTCTTAAAAGCGGCAAAGCTTCTTTCCAGTCTTTATCATCAAGTTTTCTATATGAAACCGAAACCCTTGAATTACGGTTTTCATCACCAAAAATGATCCATTCAAATCCTGCACTTACCAGTGTGGTGGGTTCAATAATAAATTCATCGGACATTGTGCGGTTCATCAACCTAGAAACTACCTGTGCCTTTGAATTAGAATACACTAAAAGCATAGTAGAAAAAACCAAAAACAGAATGACCCTTTTACCTGGGATAATTTTCATGATGTGAATAAAAATGAATTGAAACTTAATATAATAAAATTGCATGAAATAATATAAAATCCCTCTTCTTCAGATGGATAAATAAGAGAAAGGTATATTTAAAAATTTATTAATGATGGAATGTATAAAATTTGATTTTACATCTTAAAATCGTACTTTATACATTGGATTTAAAGTAGTTGTATTGAATAGCTATTGGGGGTGATAGATCATACAGCCGATTGGGTGAGAAATTCTGATCAGGTATTCTTGTATCGATATCTATGGAAAAGATAATTTTTTTTATAAAAAACAAGGAAGACGCTGTTCGTTTTAGTCAAATTAAACAGCAAGTCGATGAGGCTATTAATAATATTTCAGGCACCAGAAGAACCCTTGCAAAAGTTAAAGCCATTTCCTTTCCTGTTATCTTTCTTCTTTTATATTTATCAGCCATTTTTTATATACATAATCTTGGCTTGTTTTTTCTATTTTATGGATTAATGGGAATTGCCACATTGCTGATATTCCTTAATCTTATTCATGAAGCTGTACATGGTTTAGTATTCAAAAAGCAATGGAAAAACAAAGCTGTGTTGTATATATTTGATCTACTTGGTGCAAATAGTTATATCTGGAAGAGAAGACATAATATTTTGCATCATGGATTTCAGAACGTTTCAGGGTGGGATTCAGATATAGAACAGGCTGGTCTATTCCGGATCTATCCTCATGAAGAAAAAAGGAAATTTCAGGCTCATCAACATAGGTTGGTTTTTATTTTTTATCCACTATATCTTGCGAATTGGGTTCTGATAAGAGATTTTAAAGACTTTTTTAGTAGTAAGCAGCTTATTAGGAAAGTAAGTAAAATTCCACTCAGAGAATACTTCATCCTGTTTTTCTTCAAATTGTTTTATCTGTTTTATATCGTGATAGTTCCATACATGTTAGGTCTTTCGCTTATGCAATCGATACTGGCTATGTTTTTCATGCTCATTATAGCCGGAACACTGGCACTTAACTTTCTACTGACTCCCCATGTTAATGTGAAAAATAAATTCCCATTACCGGATTCAAATGGTCGCTTACCTTTCAGCTGGCTGGAACACCAGTTTGCTACCACCAATGATGTAAAGAATTGCAATTGGTTTACAAGAAACCTACTCGGGAATTTCAACTTTCATATTGCACATCATTTATTCCCAAGAATTAGCTCCATATACGCCCCTGAAATTACGGAAATTATAAAAAAATATGACGATCGATACAAATTGGGTTACCGATCTTATTCCATGAAAAATGCACTCAAATATCATTTCCACTTGATAAAATCCAATGCGATAGGCATGGATATATTTGAAGAAAATATGTAATTAAGGATGAATTTAAACCAAACTTTTACCAAATATAGATTCGCAGACCTGCACTGTCACCCGAATCTAAAAACCTTCGGGCATTCATTTTCGGAGGTCCCGAAAAGCATAAAGAATAAATCTCATATCTGGCATAAGAAGAATCCTACTACTGCCACCAAGATGTTAAATACCTTAACCGGCTTAACTAAATTCTCTCAAGCTGATTTTACTACATTGTTCAAAGCAAATGTAAAGATTGCCTTTGTATCATTATATCCTTTTGAAAAAGGATTTTTTATAAACGGCCCACTAAATGGCCCGATTTCAGCCCAATTTGCCAATCTAGTAACCAGTGTTGGATATAATAGAATAAGACATATTCAAAAACATGTTGATTACTTTGAAGATCTAACTCACGAATACAATTTTTTGAAAGGTAGCAGCCAATCCCTAGATATTGACGGTATAACGAAGAAATGGAGGTTTACGAATACCCTTGAGGAATTGGAAAATGTATTAATGTCGGATAACGAAATTGCAGTGATCACAACTATTGAAGGGGCGCATATACTAAATTCGGGTCTGTCCCTATATGGTAAGGATTCAAATGAGGAGGAAATATTAGACAATGTCCAGAAACTTAAGAAATGGAAAAATCCTCCCTTGTTCATAACATTTGCTCACAACTTTAACAATGATTTATGTGGACACGCCCGAAGCCTGGACCCACTCGGTCCCCTGGTCAATCAGTTTGATAACTTGAATAAGGGATTTTCCCCATTGGGAAAGAAAGTTATCAGGGCTTTACTAACTAATGATCCTAAATCTATTCTGATTGACATTAAACATATGAGTGTCAAATCAAGAAAGGAATATTACGAAATTTTAAAACAGGAGTATTATAACAATATACCATTAATTGTAAGCCACGGGGCTGTTACAGGTGTAGATTTCAATGGAGACAGGAATACAGGATTGGACAGGGGATTCTTTTGTAATGATGATATTAACTTTTATGACGACGAATTGATCAATATTTCTGTTACCAAGGGACTATTTGCGATTCAACTGGATGGTAACAGGCTTGCACCGAAGAGAATTTTAAAAAAGTCAATTTTTAATTTTAATGATCCCAAAGCTCATGAATATTCATCCCTGATTATCTGGCGTCAAATTCAGCATATAGCGGAAGTACTTGACCGTTCCAATCAACCAGCATGGGGGATAGCCAGTATAGGTAGCGACTTCGATGGCACCATAAATCCCCTGAAAGGGATATGGACGGCCGAATACATGCCTTTACTGGCTGATCAGTTGCTATTATTGGCTGATAATTATCTGAAAGGTAAAAATCCGCTTCAACTCCCTGAAAACAAAACAATTACTGCTGAAGAAATTGTTGAAAAGTTCATATTTGAAAATGCTTTAAGTTTCTTGAGAAGAAATTTGGACTAACACATCAGCTTTATGCATATTGAATTTCGGGAAATTTTTTCAAGTTCAATAACATATCCATCCTTGATAATTGTTTAGTTTGTTATATTGTGTAATGAAATTTTTTACCCTGTTTGTATTTATAATCCCGATTTTCTTTTCTTGCAGTATTGATGAACAAAAAGGAGAAATTATTAATGCAGATATATGTATCCTGGGTGGAAGTGAGGCAGGATTTACCGCAGCCATTCAGGCAAGCCGCGTCGGCAAAAAAGTAATTCTGATAGAACCCACCGGGCATCCAGGTGGCATGATGGTCGAAGGCATTGTTAAGGACATACGTTTTGGTAGTGCCAGGGTAATTGGCGGAATAGCCAGGGAAATTTATGAATCCCTTGAAAGACATTATGGTCTTGAGGCGGATTTTGAAAATCCCGACTGGTTTTCACATTATGAGCCATCTGTTGCTGAACAAATAATTGAAGATCTTTTAAGTCAAGAGGATAATATTACCATTATCCGTAAAGCCAGGATAAAGGAAGAAGATGGAGTTGTAAAAGAGGGATCTTCAATAAAAAGTCTAAAATTAGAAAATGGAAGTGTTATTTCAGCGAAAATGTATATTGATGCATCTATAGAAGGTCACCTCTTACATTTTGCCGGGATTACCACGGAGACCATCAGGGAAGGCAATGAAAAGTATGGAGAATCAAAAAACGGGATACAGGTTGAAAATCATTACCGGCAATTTGAAGTCGAAATAGATCCATACCTGATACCTGGGGAGTCCGAAAGCGGATTGATCCCAACCATTCAGGATGGTGTACTTGTCGAATTCGGGAGTCCTGATAAATACATCCAGGGATATTGTTACAGAATGTGCCTGACAAAAGATCCGGAAAATAGAATATATATTGAGAAACCTGATCATTATGATCCGGCCACCTATGAAATCTACAGAAGATATCTGAAAGCCGGCGGAAAATTGTTTTATCCCCGGGTAAACCGGCACAATGGTAAAACAGATCTTGGCAGCTGGCATGACCTTTCAGCCAACCTGTATGGGGAGAACTGGAAATATCCCGATGGCAACTATGCTACCCAGGATAGTATTATAAGGTTTCACAAGAATTTTACGCAGGGATTGATCTGGTTCCTTCAGAATGACCCTGAAGTAGACACTTTAACAAGGCGGAACTGGAAGGATTGGGGATTATGCCGGGATGAGTTTCAGGATAATGCCCATTGGCCCCGCAGATTATATATTCGCAGTGCCCGAAGGATGGTATCAGATTATGTTATTACTGAACATCATACTTCAAGGGAAAATCCTGATAAAGTACCTGATCCCGTTGCCATTGCCTGGTGGCCTCCTGATACCCACCATGCCAGAAGAATAGTGAAAGATGGCTTGGCCTATAATGAAGGATTTGTTTTCGGAGGTGATGACTGGAAACCATTCGGAATATCATGGAGATCATTAATACCAAAGACTGATGAATGCACAAATCTGCTTACACCAACATGCATTTCCAGCAGTTATGTTGCCTATGGAGCAATCCGGATACTCCCTACATTTATGATCCTGGGCCAGAGTGCAGGTCTGGCTGCTTCAATTGCGATAGACAGGCAAATCCCCATACAGGATGTAGAATATTCCGAATTAAGAACCGGATTAATCAAATCAGATCAGATACTTGACATACCTGATAATTGGCTGGATATCATAACAGCCAATAATTAGTTCTGATCTCAAATTCTGATTCATGGTCAGAAGAATAAAGGATGGATATATTCTTTTCCTGGTCATTTATCAAAAAAACTTCTATATACCTTTTTAAGTAGAATTCATTAATGTATAACCAGATAGTTACTAATTAAATAGTTACTAGTTGTCTAATATTTTCAATATAGCAAGACTGATTAGTAGCACAATTATAAGATCGATAGAAAAAATTAATTTATTGAAAGATATATTGTCTGCTAACTAAATGGTTACTAACTTAACAGTTAGTATATATATTAATATGAAATTTCCATTTACATTCGGGAAAGTGGTCACCGGATCACAGTTTATTAATCGAAAAAAGGAGCTGGCACAGCTTAGATCAAATATTGATCAAGGTATAAACACTGTACTAATTTCCCCAAGGAGGTGGGGAAAATCTTCCCTGATTAAATACCTCTCAAAGAAGATGTCTAAAAATAAGCAATTGAATTTTATTTTAATTGACTTATTCCGGTTCTCAGACGAACTGGAGTTTTATGAGGGATGCATCAAAGCCGTTCTGCAAGCGGGATCTGCAAAATCCTCAGACCAAGAAAATCTTATCCGGAAATCATTCAAGAGTCTACAGCCAGGTATATCCATTGCTGATGAAGTTTCCGGTGAATTGGATGTTTCCCTTCAATGGACGGATATCGAAAGGCATTTTGAAGAGGTATTGAATCTTCCGGAAAAGCTGGGTAAAAAAAGAAATCAGAAATTTGTAATATGCATAGATGAATTTCAAAGTTTCGAAAAATTTAAAAATCCGATATTATTTCAATCCCGTCTAAGATCTGTCTGGCAGCATCATTCCCATGTTGTATATATCTTAGTTGGATCAAAAAGACATATGATGGACAGGGTATTTAACAGTAAGAGTCACCCATTCTATCGTTTCGGCGAGATCATGTATCTTCAGAAGATTAAAAAGAAACATTTTTGTCGTTATATAATCTCAACGTTTGAGAGATCAGGAAAAACTATTCCCAAAGAAAGAGCCAACATGATCATTTCACTGTCAGAAAGAAATCCCTATTTCGTTCAGCAATTATCAAGATATGTATGGGAAAAAAGTACTGAACTCGTCATTGACTCTGATATAAAAGAGTCATTAGAAGATATCATTATGCATCATGCCGTTTGGTATTTAAGAGAAGTGGAGAGAATGACCCCTTCCCAGTTCAATTATCTTAAAGCCGTTGTGAATGAGGAAAAAAATCTTAGCGGGCAGGATGTGATCAGGAAATATAAGCTGGGTTCTTCAGCCAATGTCGCTAAAATTAAAAAAGTAATGGAAGACAGGGAGATCCTGGATTTCCGGGATCTTTACCCTGAATTTAATGATCCCTTCTTTAAGCTCTGGATCAGGAAGCAGTCTTTCGCATATTGATCTAATCAAAACTCATATTATCTGCCAGAATAGATTTAGTATTCGGATCCAGTAGTTGCCAGATCTGGTTTAAAAAATTTATATTATCCTCAGAGAGGAATACTTCAGAGGGTAAGTTTTTAGCGATATAAAAATTGACCAGTGGATACCTTTTTTTCATTACCTGAATAATTTCCTGAAAACGGTTCACATAATCTTCTTCATCAAATTGTTTCAATGCAAATATTATGGATTTCGTATTGTCAGAAAACAGGAGCTGCTGTTCCATTTTCGAGTTGTAGTTTTTTATGGTACACTCTGAGAGGATATTCTTAATATCTCCATTGACGAGGTGCCATAATGTATAGGTAGAATATAAGGCACCATCCACTACTGCATTTTTTATTTGCAGATCAGTCGCGCCGGTTAAAGCATCTATTTTTTGGGAATACCTGATTCGGTTATTGTCCAGAAGTTCACTTTCGCTTTTTCTGCCTAAGATGGAATTTCCATCTTTCAAAGTAGCCTGAAGTTTACTGTAGTCTTCCGGGGTAAACAAAAGATGATCATTTTTGGTAAGAGGATATCCGGCCAGGGTATCAAACCGGATATAGTCACCTATTAGATCCCAGAATACCTTTATTTGCACGATCTGGCATAATGTATCATCACAAACAGGTGTTCTTAATATCGATTCATAGACATAGAGATCATCATCCGAAATATTCAGGAAAACCGGATTCAAAAAAACCGAATCCTTACCCGGAATTATAGCGACTTCCTCTGAATATTCTCCGGGATATCGAATTTGTGAATTTTGATCTTTGAAACCAGACAGAAGAATTATCCAGATGAAAAAAATTAAATACTTTCCCGGCATACCATTCAGTTATGGATTATTTTTCAGATCATTTGAAGAAAGGATCAATTTCATATATTCATCAAGATGATCAAGATATAGTTCCCTGGGTGATATATTATATTTTTTACACAGTGATGCCGCGTACCCAACGGCGGCTCCCATTTGTCCGGTTGTTCTCATTACTCTCGGTCCGCCCAGCCCTACATGTGAACAACTGAAACACCTTCCCGCCATGAATAAATTGTTCACGTTTTTTGAATAAAGACTTCTATAAGGGATATAATAGGTATCGACCTTATAAAATAAGGCTTCTGAAAGGAAATCAGGTTTATCCGGATCAAGCAGGTTTTGCTGATAATGAACATCTACTTCCCTTTTTTCAACAACAACGGAATCAGGAAATTTTACATTATTTCTCATATCGTTAAAAGTATAGATATGATCGCCCACCAATCTTCTGGATTCCCTTTTGCCAAGCAGGTAGCTCACCCACTCCAGGGCGAGATTCTCATTACCCGGCTTTTGTTTTTCATTATAGAAAGATCCATAGATCGCTTTCAGCATATGGTCCCGTATAAATTCCGCATCTTCAATCTGGTGCTTGTCATTTCTCGAAAATTCCCATTGCCATTCCCCTTTCGCTTTCGCATAATCTTTGGCCACATCCATTGCCCAGGGAACTTCCGGAAACACAGAGGCAGCAATGCCTACATAACTTCTCCACAGAATGGAAGAACCCATAACGAATTGATCCGGTTTTTCAGGGCTCCATAATTCACCATACTGTTCCCAGGATTCACCGTATTTATTTACAGATTCCCTCCCATAAGAATATTCAGCACCCGCCCAGTATCCGATCCAGCCATCCCCGGTACAATCAGCAAAATAGGGCGCCATAAACCTTATCCTTTCACCTGTACTGGTATGTCTTGCATCCACATATTGAATGATGTCCTTTTTAGCGAAAGCATTATAAGCCCTCCAGTTGAGAAAAAGATGGATGTTATTGTAATTCCTGATATTAGCCATTCTCTTAGCATCCTCTTCCTCTGCCTTTGGATCTCCATTAGGATAATGTTCTGTATCCAACATTCTCAGTATCCTTTCAAAATGACCATATATCCCCAGGGTATGAACCCGGATCTCACTACTGGCATTGCCACCCAGTACAGGACGGTCATGGATAAGGGCCACGTTCAGGCCCTGCTCCGCAGCGGCAATGGCCGTAGCACATCCCGCAATTCCACCACCCGTTACTATCAAATCAAAGAACATCTCCTGATCCGGATCTTCGGGTAATTGCAATACAGTATCCCGCCATTTTTTTAATTCAATTTTCTCAGATGGAGGGGGCGTATTCTTTAATGACAGGAAAATGGCGTCACAGCGTCCCTCAAATCCGGAAAGATCTTTAAGCATCAATTCATGTGCGCCTTTATTTAATCTTAATTCACCGGTATATTGCCAATTCCAATCCTCTTTGGTTCCCAGGATCTCTTCAAATACATGATCATTTATCTGTACTTGAAACCTGCCAGGTGCTTCCCAGTTACCCGGAGCCCAGTTTTTAGTCCTGACCCAGACGTGATAAAAACCCTTTTTGCTTGTTCTGAAGGTAGAATGGGCATTTCGAACAGGCACACCCAAACCATGTGCCAGCAAATAGGACGATCCCATTTGTTCAACAAATTGAGGATCAACCACCCAGCCGCCTTTTTCTTCAAAACTCTCCACTTCAATCAGTATATCCTGTGCCTGGATCACAGAGGTAAGCAACAATGCAATTAATAGATATGCAGTTTTCATGCTTATATTATTTATATAAAAAGTATCGGATATTTAAAATTTGCTATTCAAACATTATTCAACAATATCAAATATAAAATAACATATTTTAAATTCAGTATGCTTTATAATTCAATGAATTATCGATTAGTAATAGCAAATCAGCGGTTATCTGTTTTAGCATTGAAAGAATACATGATCATAGGATCCCGGGAAATACCTCATCGGTTTTTGATCAGGAAAATATATCCAAGACTCAGATCCATAAAATCGGCTTTTCCAAAATTCGCATTTATATGAGATCCCAGATAAATATTATGCCTGGGCATTCTTTCATTGTTAATCAAATAGAATTTCAGACCGAATCTTGTAACAAGGTATTTATTTCTAAAATACTTGAAGCCTTCATTAAATTCCCATCTGGAATTAAACTCATCATAAAAGGGTTTGTGCAAATTATAACCAAATGCAAAATCCAACCCGATATGACCTATTAAAAATTCTGTTCCAACAAAAATAAATACATTGGAAGCCTCTGTTCTTGGATTTTCTCCTAAATCAGTTCTTAATCCATTTTTATGTCTGACTATAAAATCATAAAAGGAGTCATAGAAACGGTAGGTCAGCCCGAGATTTAATTTAATATGTCGCTTTAAAATGATACCACCTGACAAACTGTATGAATTCACCGGAAAGTCTCTGGTGCCTACCGGGACAAAAGTGCCTCCAAGCTCATGCCATCCATAACCGAATCTTGCTTGCAGAAAATAATATTTCCTTTTATTTACAGGCATGTCTTCCATTTTCATGGCAAAATCCGGATCATAAGATTTTGTGGCAAATTGTGCAGCCAGACTCACCATGGCAGAATTCATCCCATAATTTGGAATAGTAGTATGGGCATTGGAACTGTGTAAAAAACCAAGCCCAAATTTTAAATTAAGCTTATCAGTTACCAGAAACTTCTTGTATAAAAAGAGTTTGAAAGCCCATGTGAATTTGGAGCCGATTACCTTATTGTCCGGATTGCTCTCATTATGAAACGGATGATTAAAATATGATGCACCAAGCCCGATCTTAAAATCAAAACTTTTTCGCTGATTGCGTGAGGTCTTAAATATAATAAATGGGATAATACTAAATTCGTTCTTAAATACTTCCTGGTTTCCGAGGTTTGAATATGAAAATGAAAGTCCAACTGTAGGAAATTTGTAGAATTTGACCCAATGTTTTGAGGTATCCATGTTTAGCACAGACAGATTCAAAACGTAATTAGTTCTTAACGTAGAATGCGGGAAATCTTCATAGATCTCAATATTCTTTCCCAGCATCAGTTCAGGTTCAATATACAACACCTTTAAAGGAGGTACTGTTCCAAATGTATCTAAAGAATGGATTAGAAATGCGAGGGTTAATGAAATGATATATTTCCTGATGATAGACAATTGGATAAATTATATTGGTTAATCCAAATTACCAAATTTCTTCTCCCGGTGAACTGTATCCAGAGAAAAAGGTGGGATACATATTGACCAGTATACAGCAGGAAAGTCAAACGGATTGGTATATTTTACACGACCTCCCTTTTTGGCTAAAAATGATTCTCCTTCTTTGACTTCAATCTTCTCACCATCTATAAAAATTAATATACGCCCGGAGTTCATCAGGATAAATTCATCAAATTCGGGAGTTTGAAACGGTTCATTCCATCTAGGGGGAATTTCCATACGTGATATACTGCAATGCGGGTATTTATTGCTTACATTTCCAAAATGTTCCTGGATCAATTTCAAATCTTCCGTTGGAATTATAAAAGGGTCGTCTTCTTTTATATAATTTTTCATACCGCTTAGGATTTCACGTCCGGGTCATCTATTAAACTTAAAAATAACTAATCTTTTCGAATTTTTCTCTTAGCAAGAATATCCCATACAACAATTCCAATGCTGACTGAAATATTCAGTGAATGTTTTGTCCCATATTGCCGGATCTCAACCACATCATCAGCCAATTCTATGATCTCATCTTTGACCCCGGTAACTTCATTTCCAAAGATCAGGGCCATCTTGCTATAATCAGGTATAAAATTATCCAGATAACAACTTTCATCAGCCTGTTCAATGACGATGATCTTATATCCATTCTTCTTTAGACTTTTTGTAAGTTTAATTACATCTTCATTGTATTCCCAATCCACTGATTCCGTTGCACCGAGCGCGGTTTTGTTTATTTCCCTGTGTGGAGGCGTCCCTGTAATCCCACACAGATATATTTTTTCCAGAGCAAATGCATCAGATGTCCTGAAAGCGGAACCTACATTATTCAGGCTGCGGACATCGTCCAGGACAATAATTATTGGTGTTTTTTTTAAAACTTTAAACTCCTCAACTGTCAACCTGTTAAGTTCCTCGTTTTTTAATTTTTTCATTTATCAAAATTCTATCAGATGAATAAAGAATCCGGATTTGGAATAATCGGCCGCCTCTTTGTAATTAAGTCATTACATTAATGTATGTTCTATTGATCAGATATTGCGATTTACATAACGAAGATGACATGGTAAATGGCATATATTATACTTGACAAATGTATGAATATGGATACTGAGACGAAAATTATTTAATTTAGAATATTAAGTCCGAGCCGAAATTTTTAATTAAAAATTAGCGTTAAATTAGTACGATAAATCTCCAAAATTTTAAAAGGTTTTATGGTTAAGAGCAAATCAGGCGATAAGGAAACTCCATTGATGAAGCAGTATAATGCCATTAAAGCTAAATATCCCGGAGCCTTATTATTGTTCAGAGTTGGGGATTTTTATGAAACTTTTGGAGAAGATGCCATCAGGGCCAGTAAGGTTTTAGACATAGTGCTTACAAAAAGAGCCAATGGGAAAGCCTCACATATAGAACTGGCAGGATTTCCACATCATGCATTGGATTCATATTTACCTAAACTTGTCCGATCAGGATTCAGGGTGGCAATATGCGATCAGCTGGAGGACCCTAAGTCTGTAAAGGGAATAGTAAAAAGAGGCGTTACAGAACTGGTAACCCCGGGCGTGTCGCTGAATGACAATGTGCTTGAAAAACAAAGCAATAATTATCTGGCATCTGTATTTTTCGATTCTAAAGAAGCCGGTGTAGCTTTCCTCGATGTATCCACCGGTGAGTTTTCAATATCCATAGGTTCAGACAGCTATATAGAAAATCTGATACAAAGTTTCAATCCATCGGAAATTCTATATTCAAAGCCACAGAGAACGGTCTTTACAGAAAAATTTGGGGAAAAGTGTATTCAATTCGCCCAGGAAGACTGGATTTATACCATAGAATATGGATACGAAAAGTTGATCCGGCATTTCAAGACCAGTTCACTTAAAGGATTTGGAATAGAAAAATTAAAAGAAGGTATTATCGCCGCAGGGGCTATCTTACATTACCTGGAAGAAACGGAACACAAAGAAATCAGTCACATTAATTCAATATCTAGGATTGAAGAGGATAATTATGTCTGGCTGGATAAATTTACCATCCGTAACCTTGAATTAATTTCCCCTCAACAGGAAGATGGCATCCCTTTGATTGAAGTATTGAATAGGACATCCACGCCTATGGGCGCCAGGATCCTAAGAAAGTGGTTGCTTTTTCCATTGAAAGATCTCGATAAAATAAATGAAAGACATGAGATCGTTGAATCCCTCAATAAACACGAATCAATCCATGAAGAAATCCTGGATAATTTAAAGGCCATCGGTGATTTGGAACGCCTTGTCTCCAAAGTAGCGGTCAGAAGGATCAATCCACGGGAATTAAACCATTTGAAAAAGTCCATTCTACATACACAACCTATAAAGGAGATCCTTAAAAAATCCGGGAAATCAAGTCTGGTAGCTATATCTGATAAACTGAATTCGTGTAAAAAACTTCTTGAACGTATAGAACATGATTTGAAAGAGGATGCGCCCATGTTAACGAACCAGGGCGGTATTATCAAAGAAGGCGTACATGATGAACTCGATGAATTAAGGAAGGTTTCTTATTCCGGAAAAGATTATTTACTACAGATACAAAAAAGAGAGACTGAAAAAACGGGTATATCATCTCTAAAAATAGCTTATAACAAGGTTTTTGGTTACTACCTTGAAGTTACCAATGCACATAAAGATAAAGTCCCTCAGGAATGGATCAGAAAACAAACCCTTGTCAATGCTGAACGGTATATAACAGAGGAATTAAAATCTTATGAAGAAAAGATTCTGAATGCGGAAGAAAAGATCATACAGATTGAGATGAAACTGTATGACGATCTTATATCCTATGCTGGTCAATATATAAATGAAGTTCAGGGAAATGCCAGGCAACTGGCCAATCTCGACTGTCTTTCCTCTTTTTCACAAATAGCCAAAACCAATAATTATGTAAAACCGCTGGTTAATGATTCTACCAATCTGATTGTTAAAAATGGAAGGCACCCGGTCATTGAGCATCAGCTTCCGCCGGGAGAATCCTTTATTCCTAATGATATATACCTTAACAACGACTCCCAACAAATCCTGATCATAACAGGTCCTAATATGTCTGGGAAGTCAGCATTGTTGAGGCAGGTTGCCCTGATTTGCCTGATGGCGCAAATAGGATCCTATGTTCCGGCATCCAGCGCTGAAATTGGAATTGTCGACAAAGTATTCACCAGAGTTGGTGCTTCGGATAATCTTTCCCGTGGTGAATCTACTTTTATGGTGGAAATGACTGAGACAGCAAGTATCCTGAATAATTTAAGTAACCGCAGCCTGGTATTGATGGATGAGATCGGTCGGGGTACGGCCACATATGACGGGGTTTCCATTGCCTGGTCAATTGTAGAATACTTGCATAATCATCCAAAATACAGGGTAAAAACCCTTTTTGCCACGCATTATCATGAATTAAACCAACTGGCAGATGATCATCCCGGGATAAAGAACTACAATGTATCCGTTAAAGAGATCGGGAATAAGATCCTGTTTTTACGAAAGCTGGAGGAAGGGGGAAGTGAACACAGTTTTGGGATCCATGTTGCACAAATGGCAGGGATGCCCAATCAGATTGTGATTCGATCTAATGAGATATTAAAGCATCTTGAAAAGGAAAAATTAAAGGAAGAAACGAAAAAATCATTAGATTCAGTTCCAAAGCAAAATTATCAGCTGAGTTTATTTGAAGCGGATCCTAAATTTGAGGAGATAAAAGAATTATTGGATAATATTGACATAAACACCGTTTCACCGGTTGAAGCATTACTCAAATTAAATGAGATCAAAAATGCACTGAAAGGTAATAAAGAATAAAGCTATGATAAGGAAAGTGTTGCTGCTGACGGTTCTTCAAATTGTGATATTGTGTTTCAGTGCCAAGTCACAGCCTATGTCTGTCCAGTATTACAACATGGGGCAGGATGCGCTTCTACAGGGCGATCTTCTGAATGCAGAAGCCCAATATACGCGTGCCATTGAATTAAATGAAAATTATGCGGAGGCCTATGCTCAGCGGGGCTGGGTCAGGTGGTTCTCAAACAGGGCGGGACTTGCTTTAAAAGATTACAATAAGGCCATTTTATTGAAACCTGAAATAATTACGACAAAAAATCTCCGGAAAGTATTTGGCCAGTTATTTGAAGACTATAATGAAGTAATTGATGATTTCAATTATACCATCACCATAGATACCAGTGAATATAAAGCCTACAATGGAAAGGAATTTATTGATCTTGTGGCTGGTGATCCTTTCATGAAACTCGATGAATATGAATCAGAATTAGAGAGCGATCCCGATAATTACCAGTTAATGATCCGGACGGCCCTTGCTGAATTTTATGTTCACAACTATGGAAATGCAATTGAGTTATGCACCAGGGCAATTGAGATGAATCCAAATGGCCAATGGGCATTTTTTATCAGGGGAAATGCATATGCCATGATTAACGATCTCAACAACAGCTTGAAGGATTATTATTCATTCGAGAAAATTGACAATGATTTTCCTGTGATGTACTTGAATAGAGGCATTGTCAATGTTAATCTGAATAACAGATATCAAGCCATGGAAGATTTTAATATGGCGCTTAAACTCAGGCCGGATCTATACGAAGCCAGGTATTTCAAAGGAAAGATGCTGGGAGAAAACGGAAAATATGATGAGGCTATCGATCTGTTAGATGAGGTAATATCTAATGATCCTACCGACCTGGGTGCCTTGATCCACCGGGGATTGTATCACAAAAAGAGAAACAACTTCATCGAGGCCTTATCAGATTATGATGTGGTCATAAAGAACGAGACTGGAATCGCTGAGGCCTATCATAACCGGGGAAACCTGCGGGTAATGATCAAGGATCTGAACGGTGCTATGGATGATTTCAATGAAGCCATTTCCGTTGATGAAAATTTGTCAATCACCTATTTCAACAGAGGAGTACTCAGGATCCTGATGGGAGATCCATTCGAAGGTTGCCTGGACATTCAGAAAAGCCGGGAACTGGGATACGAAGAAGCTATTGATAAGGTAGATCTTTATTGCAATTGATTATTTATTTTCACTTGATTGTACAGGATTCACAGGCCGGAATCCTGATATTTTGCTTTCCTGTTTTATAAATATCCTTAAGGTTCTTTATTCCCACTGAAAAATTTTTACTACAAATTCTTTCTATTCAATATAAGATTTGTTAATAGAAACAAGATAAATACCCAGGCTAATCCTATTAGAATGGCAGTAAATGGAATTGAATCAGGAACTTCAATACCTACATATTTAGGGAAAGGAAATACGATCAATTGATCCATGGCTTTAATCGGGAAAAACTGATCAATAACATCAGGAAATTGCCACCGTATCAGAGGTTCAACCAATAATGGATAAATCAGGACCACAAAGATCGCGATCCCCGTTCTTTTTAACCAGGTTCCAATCAGCAAGGCAAAATTCAAATACAATAATATTTCAAGGAAATAACCCAATAGAAATATTGAATTATCCAGCATCTCAGAACCAGCATCTATATCTGAATTATTGATGCCAATAATTAGTCCCGCTGAAAAGACCACCAGCAATGAAACCAATGAGATAATAAAAATCATGAGGAGTTTCGATACCGTAAATTCCAAACGGGTTAATCCATTGATGAGGTTGAGTCGAATGGTATTATATTGAAATTCATTGGTTATCGCAATTACTACATAAATGCCAAGCAGGATCTTAAAAAATCCTGAAATATACGTTATGTTATGCCAGATATCCGGAAACTGAAGGAGGGGGACTAGACTTAAATCTATATCTCCATATTGATTATCACTGTAATCAATTGAACCGGCAAGATCCTGAAGGTTAAATAAAACAGTTATCAGAAACAGGTAGTGCATCCCCAGAATTATCCAGAAACCGGGATAAGTCCAGTTTTTTTGGAGCTCTAATTGAAATAACCGAATCATTTATTATGATTTAGAAGTTCTAAAAATTTTGATTCAAGCGTACCGGTTCTAGTCATGAAATGCGTTGGATAAACCCCCTTTTCAATCAGATATTTATGAAGGTCTTTTTTAGAGGGGCCCGGAAGGAGTTTAATAATGAATTTATCCCGCATTTTTTCGATGTCTTCAATACCTTTAAACTCAGACAAAAGTTGTTGAAGTAATTCTGAATCATCAGCCCAAATCTCAATTTGTTCTTCCCCTTCCAGGATCTGGTCTACGGGTCCGTCAAATATCTTTTTCCCTTTTTCTAGTACAGCCACATGTGAGCATATTTTCTGGACTTCATCCAATAAATGACTGGCGAGAAAGATGGTGGTTCCTCCTGAACCAACTTCGATAATGAGATTTCTGATATCAGCGATCCCTTGCGGATCCATACCATTTGTAGGTTCATCCAGTACCAGTACTTCAGGTTCAGTCACTAATGCTGCAGCCAGTGCAAGTCGCTGTTTCATTCCAAGAGAATATGTTTTGAAAGAACTGTTCCTTCGCTCAGCCAATCCTACCTTCTCCAGTGTCGGGAAAATGTTATCTTTTCCCTTTCCCTTGATCCTCGTGATGATCTTTAAATTCTGTACGGCTGTCAAATAGGGGTAGAAAGTTGGTAATTCAATTATAGACCCAATCTTATATAAAGCATTTTTTAGAGGGCTATTATCAAACCACTGAAATTTCCCAGAGGAAGGATTAATTATGCCCAGGATCATCCCTAAAGTTGTGGTCTTCCCACTTCCGTTCGGTCCGAGGATACCATATACTTGTCCGCTGGAAATTTGCAGGTCTAAATTCTGCACAGCTTTGATTGCCCCGTAACTTTTGGAAAGTGTGGATGTTGTTAGTATTGTGCTCACCTGAAGAATTACTTAATTACCTTAATCTCACGATTAAAACAGCAGGAAAGATACCTTAATTTTTCGGATCCTTTTTTAATCAACAAAAAAAATATCCTATATTCGTAAAAAATTATGGATTTATGTTAGAGACCAATATTACTGAGGCCGCAAATATTTTTATCTGGATAGTATGTCTTGGAATTGGACTTGTTGCAGGCCTGATAGCAATAGACAATTACAGACCTAAAGAAAAGGACAAACAAGAATCTTCAAAATAGTCCCAAACGTATAAATTTCAAATAATTGCATTCCCCATTCCGAATAACCTAAAAGGTTTTTTCTATTAAAACTGTGGTTTTTTCATAAAATGATTATTTTGTGTCGTATTAGACCAGAGATGGATTGTTTATTGATGTAATGATTTGAAATAGGGATGAACGTACGTTTAAAATTTTTTGGAGGCGCCAGGACGGTTACCGGTTCCAGATATTTATTAGAAGTTGATAATTTTAAAATACTTGTTGACTGCGGATTATTTCAGGGAATTAAAGAATTAAGGCTGAAGAACTGGGAAAATTTTCCAGTTAATGTTGAGGAGATCGATGCTGTTTTAATCACACATGCACATATTGATCATACTGGTTATTTACCCCGCCTGGTAAGAGAAGGATATGGTGGTCCTATCTACTGTACCAAACCCACCGAAGACCTTATGCAGATCATGCTCATGGATTCAGCAAAACTCCAGGAAGAAGAAGCAGCTTTTGCCAGGAAGAAAGGATATTCAAAGCATGAAAATCCACAACCACTTTATAATTCAAGGGATGTTGACCAGGTTATGCCTATGATAAAATCCTTTGACTTTAATGAATTGATTCAAGTAAGCGATCACATAAAAATAAAATTTCATAATGCCGGGCATATATTAGGAGCTGCTGTTATAGAGGTTCTTTTAAATGGAAGCAACCAGGATAAACGCTTATTATTTTCAGGTGACCTTGGCAGAAATGAAGATGTATTATTATATCCTCCTTCAGAATTTCATCATGCAGATATATTGTTAATTGAATCTACCTATGGAAACAGGGATAATCCCCAGGGAGATCATTTATCTGAACTGGCTAAAGTAATAAACCAGGCCCTCGACCGTGGGGGTTGTTTATTAATTCCAGCTTTTGCTGTAGGAAGAACACAAACAATTTTATATTATCTGAAACTTCTTTCTGAATCAGGCAGGATACCAGATGTACCTATATATTTTGACAGCCCGATGGCCTTCAGTGTAACTGAGATCTACCTGAAGTATTTTGAATATCATAAACTGGAGGAATCCAGTTTACAGGTAAATAATGGTTCCGCCTTTGATTTTAGAAATCTGGAGTACAGGCAGTCACAGTCAGAATCAATTGGTATCAATGATATAAATAAAAATGCGATTATAATAAGCTCGAGTGGCATGTGTACCGGGGGAAGAATTATGCATCATTTATTTCACCGCTTGCAACGACCGGACGATACTTTACTCTTTATCGGGTATCAGGCAGAAGGTACAAGAGGAAGAAGGATACTTGAAGGTGAGGAAACTGTCAAATTATTTGGATTGGAAATACCGGTTAAATGCCATGTTGAGAAGCTGGAAGGTTTTTCAGCTCACGCTGACAGGGCAGAGCTGCTTGAATGGATAGAAAATTTTCAGGATTCACCTAAAAATGTTTTCGTGGTTCATGGTGAAGAAAAGTCTGCACTTGGCTTTGCACATCTTATCAATAAAAAATATAACTGGAATGTAATTACGCCATCATTCCATGAGACCTATGAACTGTTTCGAGGAATTTAATAAATATCCATTATGTCGACTATTGAACTGTTTTCCGTTACTTTAATTTCAGTATTATTACTTTTCCTTTTTGTACTTCGTTTTAAGATACATGCCTTTATTTCACTTTTATTGATAAGTATTTTGGTCGGTTTATCAACCGGTATGCATTTTGAGGATGTAATCAACAGTATACAGGAGGGGATGGGCGGCATATTGGGATTTATTGCTGTAGTCGTTGGATTAGGGGCCATCTTCGGAGAAATATTGCAGGATACTGGAGGTGTGGAGGCTTTGGCCAAATCCATGCTTAAAAAATTTGGAGAAAATAAGTCATCCTGGGCA
This sequence comes from uncultured Cyclobacteriaceae bacterium, assembly GCA_965365715.1. Classification (GTDB taxonomy): domain Bacteria; phylum Bacteroidota; class Bacteroidia; order Cytophagales; family Cyclobacteriaceae; genus JAGTVG01. The sequence goes on from CBDUCT010000001.1 coordinate 37,144, forward strand.
TTGATGACATCCGGATTCCTTATCGCAATTCCAGTATTTTTTGAGGTAGGTTTCATAATATTAGTTCCTATTGTTTTTGCACTATCAAGAAAAACAGGTAAATCCGTCTTGTTTTATGCCATACCCATGATGGCGGGACTGGCTGTAACGCATGCTTTTATACCACCTACCCCCGGGCCTATAGCTGTTGCTCAAATAATTGACGTTCCATTAGGGTGGATCATATTATTCGGATTTATAATTGGGTTTCCCACAGCAATTGTAGCGGGCCCAGTGTTTGGTAAATATATTTCTAAGAAAATAGTTTTGCATCCACCCGAGATCGATCCTGATCTGAAGGATATTACCGAAAAGAGTCATGAGGATTTACCTTCATTCAGATGGGTGATATTTTTGATCGGACTTCCTCTGGTACTTATATTGGCCAGAACCTTTGTAGATCTTTCCTATGATGAGGAGTGGATCGATCAATCCATGTTCTGGGATGCCCTTAAGTTTATAGGCCATCCATTTATTGCCTTACTCATTGCCACTCTTTTGGCTGGTTATATCATGGGTGTTAGACAAGGATATAGACCAGCACAAATTATGCGGATAGCCAATGCAGCACTAGCCCCGGCCGGATTAATTATACTGGTAACCGGAGCCGGCGGTGTCTTTAAGCAAATTCTTGTGGACAGCGGAGTTGGGGAGTCGCTGGCAGCATTATTGACAGAATATAATATTTCTCCGGTCATACTGGCTTACATTATTGCCATCGTTGTTCGTGTAACTCAGGGATCTGCGACCGTTGCTATGATCACAGCAGCTGGAATGATAGCCCCCGTGGTTACATTAATGGGGCTTGGAGATATTGAGAAAGCACTGATCGTAGTCTCAATAGCGGCAGGATCAACCATGCTTTCACATGTTAATGACAGTGGATTCTGGTTAATTGGTAAATACCTTGGGATGGATGAAAAACAAACCCTTCAATCCTGGACGGTAATGGAATCGTTAATCTCTGTTTTCTCATTTATCATTGTACTTATCCTGACAATAATATTTACCTGATGGCTTATTGAGGAGGATAATGAAGTTCAAGAAATTTGACAACCTCATCCAGTGATTTCATTTTTAATATCCTGGCTTTTTGACTTGTTGTCTTTATATTATCATAGAACTTATTAACCGAAATTGTAGTGACCAGGCTCTCCGGAAGGATTGTAATTATATTCTCAATCTTAGTTCTTATCATGAAAGTTTCGTTAAACTCATTTTCAAGCCATTCATGGTGAGAATCCGGCAACAGGGAAATTGCTGCAAAAGTGTCTATAATGAGGCTTTTTACGTCTTTTTTTATACAAAACTCCTCTAGAAAATAATTTAAGGATTTGAAGTCATTAAATGAACAATTTACAATCCGCCATTCTTCCCGCACATACTGTAGTTTTTCATTCCACAACAAACTACAAAAATCAGCCTTAAATATCTCCTCTTCCATTTTGTATCTCAATCAGAAAAGTAATAATAAGAAATATAATCTATATTGAAAAAATAAAGGCCAAAAGATCATGATCTTTATTGCTATCTTAAGGAATACGCATTATTTCAAAACTAAAATGAACTGTGAGATTACAGAATATTAAAATTCATATCATAATTTATTTTATCTATACTGTAAACAATCATCAGTTTGACATTATTTTTACAGAATATAGAATTTCGTCAGGATATATTCCTATAAACCCAAAAAGCTCATATTTGAATTATAGCTTATTTACACAGTAAAAAATAAGACCTATGAAATTGGTATTTAAAATCGAATATTATACGGAGTTTGGCCAGAACCTTTTTGTTTGCGGAAATTTATCTGAACTCGGTGCCTGGGATAAGTCCAAAGCTCCCGGAATGACTTATGTTGGGGATGGTAAATGGGAATTGGAAATATACCTGGATGGTATTTCCAATGATTTATTGGAATATAAATACTTTATCAGGGATGATAGAAAATCATCAATTATCGATGAATGGGGGCAAAACAGAAAGCTTAAAATTCAGGGTAAAAATTATTACTCCTATTTTTTCGATGATAGCTGGTTTTCGAATACCGATCCTCAAAATCCTTTATTTACTGCTGCGTTTTCTGGAAACCTGTGGCGAAGAAAAACAATAAAATCCAAGAACAAGTCATCACATATAAACCATGCTTTTCAATTGCTTGCCCCCAGAATTGATAATGACCATGCATTCTGCATAATTGGCAATGATAAAACCCTGGGTAATTGGAATCCTGATAAGGCGGTTATAATGGATGGAAGCCAATACCCCTTATGGAAAGCTGAAGTATTTCTGGAAAACCATGATGGGTCAATTCACTACAAATACGGTATATATAACCTGAAGAAAAAGAAGTTTGTTGGTTACGAGGATGGTCCTAATAGATCATTAAATAGCCGATTATCAGTAATTGACAATGGTCTGACCGTCAAAACGGATATCAATTACAAATATCCTGAAGGATTATGGAAGGGTGCTGGCGTAGCTATTCCCGTTTTTTCATTGAGAACTGAAAAAAGTTTTGGAGTTGGAGAATTCATGGACCTTAAGGTTCTGGTGGATTGGGCTGTTAAGGCTGGAATGAAATTGGTCCAGATATTACCTGTAAATGATACAGTAGCAAATCATACATGGAAAGATTCATATCCATATGCTGCGATTTCCGTATTTGCTCTTCATCCGGTTTATCTGAACCTGTCGGCCATGGGAAAACTATCAGATAAAAAAATGATGGAATCCTTCCAGAAAAAAGGAAGAAAATTGAATAAACTGGACACCTTTGATTATGTGTCGGTAATGGATTTAAAATCCAAATACTTTAAACTATTATATGACCAGAATAAGGATAAATTTCAAAAGGATAAAAAATATAAAAAGTTTTTTAAGGAGAATAAGGATTGGCTAATTCCTTACGCGGCGTTTTCCTGCCTGAGGGATAGATATAGAACACCTGATTTTACAAAATGGCCGGCATATTCAACATACGATGAAGCGGAAATACAGAAATTAGTTAATCCGGCAAATAAAGATTTTGATGATTTTGCCGTTCATTACTTTATTCAATTTCATCTGCATATCCAACTCAGTGAAGTGGTTGAGTACGCGCGTTCCAAAGGGGTGATCTTAAAAGGTGACCTGCCTATCGGCATTTACAGGGATAGTGTTGATGCCTGGGTTGAACCAAAACTTTATCACATGAATAAACAGGCCGGTGCTCCCCCGGATGCTTATTCTATTACCGGGCAGAACTGGCGGTTTCCCACATACAACTGGGAAGAAATGGCTAAGGACAATTATGCCTGGTGGCGACGCCGTTTGAGCCAAATGGCTAAATATTTTGACGCATATCGTATAGATCACATCCTGGGATTTTTCAGGATCTGGGAAATACCATATGAATCTATTGAGGGGCTGATGGGAATATTTAATCCAGCAATTCCGATGTACAAAAATGAAATTGAAAGCAGGGGTATTCAATTCAACTTTGAACGATTTTGTAAGCCTTTGATAAAAAATTATATGCTGGAAGATTTATTTGGAGAAGGTGCCGAAGAGGTAAAAAATGTTTTTCTTGAAGAGAATGATAATGGTAATTACAGATTAAAAGAGGAATTCAATACGCAGCGAAAAGTGGAAGATCATTTTATAGCCAATCCATTGGAAAACAAGGAACAGGAAAATTTATTGAAAAACGGTTTATTTACATTAATCGGAAATGTGCTGTTCTTTGAAGAACCAGGATCCGATGGAAATGCATTCCATCCAAAAATTGCCTTTCACGGCACGTATTCATACAAGGAACTTGATGATCACACAAAAGGTGTATTAAATGATATTTATACACATTATTATTACCACAGGCAGGAGAATTTCTGGCGGGAACAAGCCATGGTCAAGCTTCCGGCCATCAATAAAGCATCAGATATGCTGATATGCGGTGAAGACCTGGGTATGGTTCCGGATTGTGTACCCGGTGTGATGCATGAACTTGGCATTCTTAGACTGTATATTCAACGTATGCCAAAAGAAACTGATAGTGAATTCGGACACCCTGCCCATGCACCCTATCTTTCAGTCGCCAGCCCTTCCTGTCATGACATGTCTACGGTGAGAGGCTGGTGGGAGGAAGATCATGATCGTTCACAAAGATTTTATATTCAGATCATGGGACACGGTGGTGAAGCTCCTGTTGTATGTGATACCTGGATCTCTGAGGAAGTATTGCAGCAACATTTGCATTCATCTTCCATGTGGACAATTTTTCCGATCCAGGACCTGGTCGGAATAGATGAAAAATTAATGAGAGAAAACCCGGAAGATGAAAGGATTAATGATCCGAGTAATCCGGATAATTTATGGCAATACCGCTTTCATTTAAACCTGGGTGACCTGGTAAAAGAAAAAGAGTTCAATAAAAAGTTACGTTCCATGGTTCAGAATGCAGGTCGTTTTACTAAATTTTAAGATTATAGATTTAACCTGGCTACAGAGTTAGTGCCCCTGAAAAAGCAATGTACGGTTCTTTGGTATCAGTATCTACAAACCTTACCAAAATTCAGAAATAACATTGACCCCGGAAATTAATTTCCGCCTTTTGAATTGAATTTGACTGAGAATGGAATTATCTTCTTCCTTCCGGGATCCTTGATTTTGGAAGGATCACCTCATGCGGGGCTATTATGGCTCCTTCTCCGATCTCAACATCTCCGAAAACCGTAGCTTTCAGGCCTATGGTAGCCTTATTTCCAATCTTTACCTTGTCAACCACGAGATATCCCTGGGAAGCATAATGAGCGATCAGAGTAGCAGATCCGCCAATAGTTACTTTATCACCAATTTCTATCATGCATGGATCTGAAATATTGGTGGTATTTATATGTGATCCTTTCCCTATTTTCATTCCCATCATTTTATAGAACAGGGTATTTAATGGTGTCGGTGTCACAAATTCCAGGAAAGTATACCTGACAAGATAAGTCAAAGCATTGTGAAAATACCAGGGAACAGTTGCTAATGAGTAATAGTTTCCGCGAAAAGGCTTTAACCGGAAGGGTAATAAAAAATTAAAAAGTGGGGCAACAAATATTAGTGTGATACCATAAAAGAAATACCCGAAGGCAACACCACATCCTAAAGCAATATAATGCAAGACCGGAGACCATGATCCGGATATTTCTGACATAAAGTTAAAGAACAGAATCCCCGGAGCAATAGAGACTGCCATGGCAAAAGTAGAAACCAGGTATAGTGGGAATAGTGCAATTACAAAACTCGCCACTCTGAACTTCCTGATCAAAAATTCAAGCAGGCCCCCTATTCCTTTCCGGTCAGTGGTCGCAGCATCAAGATCTTCCCTTACCTTTTTCTCGGTCATATATAAATACGGATTTTGTAAATTATTTTTTTAAGAATTGGTCTATATTATCTCTTAGCTATTCAAATCAGAAAAAATGAATGCTCAATTTAAACATAATCAGGTTTAAATACAATCATAATAATTTCATCATCCTGCAAAATCCTTTTCAAGTGTCAGAATAAATCCAGTTGATTTGTGGGCAATGCCTTTTCAAGTTTTAACAATTTCTTTTTAACCTCCTGTCCGCCTGCATATCCAATCATACTGCCATCCCGTCCAATAATCCGATGACAGGGAACAATTATCGCCAAAGCGTTTGCACCATTAGCTGAGGCCACAGCCCTAATTGCCTTTTTATCCCCCAGAACAGCTGATAGTTTCAAGTAGGAAAGGGTTTTTCCGTAGGGGATCTGTAATAAAGTATTCCAGACTTTTTTTTGAAAATCAGTTCCGATTAGAAGCAATGGCAGCTCAAACTCAGTACGCTTTCCGTCAAAATACTGACCCAGTTGCATTTTAGCTTCCTGTATTAAAGATGATTTTTCTTCAACAAATTGACTTTTCAGATGCTTCTTAATCCTCGCATCAATCGAATCCCTCGTTTTCCGATATCGCCAGTCACATAAACAAAGCCTGCTATCATGCTCACCCAGAATTAGTTCACCAAAGGGTGTTCTAAAATATTCTATCTTTATTTCATTTTGCATTGATCTATTATTTGATTTCAGGCAGTTTCATCGGAATGTTTACATTACATATTGATCATAGTTTTTATCCTGATTTAACATTTCCTGTTAATTCGCCAGGTAATTCTTCATTGTATCAAAGAATTCTTCTTTCATCTTTTTATGATCAATTGCTTTATAATAATTGATATCCCTGTTCCCATAATCTTTTGAGGTATGGATTATTACCTCTTCTGCCCAATCAGGGTGAATAATCGCTTCAATAAGTGCCAGATCCCAGATGACCCTATTTTTACGTGATCCATCCAGGTGTTGATACCAGCGATCGCATAAAAAATCTCCAAGAGGATGAAAACCTCTTAAATTATCTTCTGCTTCCTCAAAAGTTATTTCCATATTCCTTGAAGTATTATTTGGTATAATATGCATCTCAACTTCCGAATTAAAAAGAATATTGACTGCCTGGATATCCATGATGCTGTTGAAATCAACGATGGTTAATACCTCCTTATCAAAATCATAGCCTGTCCCAAGCCAGTATAATTTGATTTTAGATTCAATACTGGGGTCAATATAGATTGCCGAAGCAACATTAGTCAATGCTCCCAGAGCGATAACAGTTAGTTTCTGTCCAGTATTCATATTCTTAGCCTGTTTGATGATCTCATATGCCGCAGCCGAATGCTGGGCTTTATCTCCCCAATCAAACATTCGGGCAACACCACCTCTTCTGGTTTTTGTTGACAGATCCAGATGTCCTAATAACACCTGGTTAAGCCGGTGGCTGTTCTCCATTGATTCAGGGATTGCCCAATGGCTGGTTTGCCATTGAGTGGCATTTAAGGCAAGAATATTCCAGGAAGGTTCTATCAATGCCCTGGAAATTGCATATAAGTCGTCAACTTCATTACCAGTATCAGCATCGAGTATAACAGGTATTTTATTCTGGCTGTAGCTATTGAATTGACTAAAAATCAGCAAAAATAAAAACAGTCCTTTTGATAAATTAATAAGACAGAATTTCCGGATGAAATTATTATTTGCAAGATGGTACATAATTAATATATTCTAAGCTTTACATCATTTTTGTATTCTTTCTTCAATTTGATATTTCTCTGGTAGTTCCCCCAGCTCAGGTCAACATAATCCATTTTGTTGTTAATATATAGAACAAGTCTTTCTTTTTCCCTGGCTAAACGGCAGCTATGCTGTCCATTGCTTTGCACTGTCAGAATCCGCCTATTTTCCATATGAAGATCATAATCATATATATTCTCCTTGGTGGCTTTAGCAATATACGTTAGTCTTTTTCCGTATAATTCATCTTCAATCCCTTCATAATAGAAACTCTTAGAATCCAGATTCCAGTCTTTTTCTGGTTTCACCCTATAGTACTTAAGATTAGTATTATAAAGCCTGGTTCCTCCCTGCCTGGCAGATAGATGATCGGAAGGATAATATGACCAATAAGGATCCCTTGTCCACGAAATTGAATCAGTAACATGATCCAGTTCAAAGTAGATCCCAAGTTCTCGAATGAATTCATCCGGAATTTTTTTAATCTGATACTGTATATCGACAATACCCTCTGAATTAATCTTCACATTGAAATCCAGCTCGGGCAGTTTACCCGTTTTTCCTCTTATTTTTAACTCCACAAAATCTGAATGGGCTTTATGGGATAGCTTCTTTAAGGACCAGTCTTCCCCATAATCTTTTATTTCATGGTAAGAATACATGACAGCTTTTCCTTTTGTCCTAAGATTGATATAAGGACCTGAAATAGATAGTGTGTCAATTGGCTTTATGATCTTTTTAAATAAGCCTGTATTTTTATCGATAAGGATTTTAGTATGGGTATCGCATATCACAATTAACTGATCAATTGTTTCTTCAACCTCTATATTCCCAGCCAAAAGATCTGACTCAACTTTTTGATTCGTACTTTCACGGTACAACTCATATTTATCAATCAGTGTTCCCTCATGTCCCCAAAATTCGAGAATAACCGGCGCTCCCGGCTCCCAGCTATCCATTTGAAATTCAATCAATCCTTTTGTATGTGGATCAATGGACGGGAGAGCAATTAACTTTTCTTCTTCCTTGTAATAGAGCTTAATCACCAATTCTTGAATATTGGTGTGGTCGAAGCGATTATATAAAGGAATGCTGACCATCTCACCCTCTACATAATCGTCCACTTCAGTTTTTAACAGTCTTACAGGCGAATATGCCTTTTTAACATTCCAAAATTCTGGTTTTTTCCTCCTCCAGGTGTCTATTATCCCCCATTCACCATAACCGATGGTATTTCCGGTATAGGCAGCAGGGATAACATTCTTGTCTATCTTACCCCACCATTCATTATAACCCGGCAGTGAATCAGGCAGCATAAAAGTTTCATCGATCATACCCCAGATTGCCCCTCCCAGTGCACCATCAGCCTCAAAGGTTTTCTTCCACATCATATCTAGGCTTCTGCCCCAGAAATCACGGATATTGGGATCCTCGATGACTGTAAAATTATTATAACAAGCCACATGGGCCCATTCATCAAATATTACAGGCATTTCACTAAAACCAAATCCGGTAGTTTTTATTCCATATTGATTCAAATTACCGGATGTATCGGGATAATGCATACTTAGAATTTCATAGGAATTAACATCTTCAGGGACTTTCCCCGGGTAGCTGAATATTACAGGACGGGTTTCATCGTTTTCTTTGACCCAGTCAAAGGATTTTTTGAAATTGGATCCAAATTCATTTTCATTTCCAATAGACCACATTATAACAGAGGGGTGATTCTTATGATTGTTTACCATCTCCGCCAATTGAGACAGGTACTGATCCGTATACTCTGGATCATTTTCCGAATCTCCGGGTCTGTATTCTTCAATACGATGTGAACCTACAAAGCACACCGCTGTTTCATCTTCCACATACAATCCATATTTATCGCAGAGGTCTAAAAAATTTTCAGAAGGTGGATAATGTGAAGTCCGGATGAAGTTCATATTAGCTTCCTTTGCCAGCAATACATCTTTCAAGTCATATTCAGGTGTTGAAAGCCTTCCCAGTAAAGGGTGGATATCATGGCGGCAGGCTCCCCTGAGTTTTACTTCCTTACCATTAACCAGAAACTTATTTCTTCTGATCTCGATCTCACGAAAACCTGTCAGATATTCCTTCTGCCAAAGTATGTCCTCTTTTCTCGATAAAGAAATTTTTAGACTATACAGGTTAGGGTGTTCCGCATCCCATTTTGCCGGATTTATAATTGTATTGCTTAACTCAAAAGTACCAGTCTCGTTAAATTGAATGATGTTTTGATCAAAAGGTATTTCCACACTGTTTTACGGATCATTAAGTGTAATTGCAATCTGAATATCCTGAGTAGGGTTCTTTATATTCCCGCTAACTTTCAGTATTGCATTTTCATAGTTTTCGTCTAAGTCAGTTGTTATGGTAATATTTTCCGGGTAGGACCGGGGTAAGGCCAGCAGACTTACATTTCTGAGTATGCCTCCTATTTGATGTTTGGCGTATCCACTGGCATAAGATATTTCATCTGCCCTGTCAGTAACCTCGAGAATTAATTTAACAGAATCACCCGGACTTATAGCATCAGTAATATCGCAATCCCAGGCTGTAAAACCACCATGATGTTCACGGATATATGTTCCATTTATCCATAAGCGCGCGTAGCTGTATACTCCCTCGAATCGAAGTTTGATTAAATGCCCATGAAAATCTGAAGGAAGGATAAAAGACTTTTTATAGAAAAAGGGAATATCATGTTTTATAGCGTACCCCTGCATCATGACTTCTCCGGGAACCTGAATATTGTTCCAGCTTATTTTGTCCTCAAGGATTTCCTGGAAATTCTCCGGTGGATCGAGGCAGATCTGCCAGGTACCATTTAGGTTAATTACGGGGTTTGAAACATTTTTAACATATAGTCCTGGTGTTTGAGCTATAGTAATCCTGAAAAACAAAAAGACAGCAAAAAATATATAATAATTCCTCATGACGCATAAATTAAAAAGAACAGATATCCGGATATATAAAAATCATTCCTGGGCTTCCATCCCATATTGAGACCATTCTTCCTTAGCGGGGCCATACAGACCGGGAACCTTTAAATTCAACAACCGCATCAGGATAGTCATTTGCGCCCGGTGATGAATCTGGTGTTTTACCAGGATAGACAGAATTTTCCGCCCTTCCCATTCCTGTCCGTATATTTTCATTTTACGGGTAAGATCAGCATCTGTCCAGTTGTTTTGAATAGCCCCGGCAAGTTTCTTACTGTGTTCCCGGTACAGGTCAATTATCACAGAAAAACTGGCAGGGATATCCATGTTTTCAAGGGGGTCTTTATCAGTGATGCCACAACTTTTTGGCATTTCTGTTACAGTTTGTGTTATATGCCATGCCAGGCGCTCGAGGGAACGTATGTTCTCGTTTTCTTTAACAGATTTCTCAGAATCTGTGATATTTGAAAAAATTTTTAATGTGGAATCTGTTTCCTCATTCCACTCATTGACAAAATCATCGATTTTCAGATACATAGTATTTAAGATTATTAAACGTATCTAAGTTAATCATTTGCTACAGATAATAGAACAGAATTTATATCTCCTATGTTAAAGATGAGATAAAGCAAGCATAAACCAGGCAGCATGCGGGATCCATTGCTCAGACCAGCGCCATTGATGGGTAGGATCATTATTATGAGGGAGGGGCATAAAGGCGATATCTGACTCGTTTTTAAATCCTGAGGTGATCCCATTGCAAATTCCCCCACGATAATTAACATTTACCGATTCAATATATTCCGGGTTATTATGTCCTATCCCATCAAGCATACATGTATTGAAGGGATTCAAACCTAGTATCCAGTTGATCTGATCCCTTGCGTATGCATCTGCTTTCTTTTTGGATTCGTTTGTAAGATATGATCTAGCCATTAGTAAAGCCGAAGCCAGGGAGGCAATCCGGGCGTTTTCCCCCTGCCACCAGTATCCAGTTTCATTGTTGTGGGGAATAAAAAATGATGCTTTCGGTATTGTTTTATCCACTGCTTTTATATATTGTCTTGGGTAGCCGAATGGATTTGTGATTTCATTTGAAATTTCAATTTCAAAATCCACTGCAGTCTGGATGCTCAATATTATTTCCTCTCGAATATCTTTATCCTCTTCTATCTCCAGAAACTTACACAAAGCAATCAAGGGTAATCCGGCATCCGAGGCATGGAAAAAGGGTCTAAGGCCTTCTTCGTCAGCCCGCCACCAGCCAGAGTAATTAGAATCGGTATACAGACGGTTGATCAACATCTGGGACCTTGTTCTGGAGTGATCCAGATAGCGCTCATCATTTATTGTTTTGTACAATTCTACAGCAGCCAGTAGAAAACAATAGTCATCAATGATATTTTCTGTTTTATCATCCAGATAATCCAGGTTATTTATTAACAGATGATCAAATCCTAGCTCGGCCGTTTGTATATATTGTTCTTTTGAGAATTCGCCCCCGACACCGGCTCTGCCTGCCCTGGCCAATGCAGCTATGGCCATTCCACCACCCTGTCGAAAACCAGCCTGATATTCGGCCGACCGGACACCATTCTGCCCTTTGTAGGAACATATCTCCCGCTTTTCCGGATCCCCACTCCAATTATCGAAGACAGTCATATAAAAATATCCTTCAGGGTCCTGCATCCTGACGAGAAAATCAGCTCCATAACCAGCTTCTTCAAGGAGTTCTGAACGATAACTGGTATTTACAAGATTTCCATGATCATTTATTTCAGCTACTTCAAGCATACTCCATACGACCAAGGGGATTTGTTGAGGATTCATGAAATTTGCAAAGCTCAAATGACTCAAGTACTTACTCACATCACCGGATGCATCATACCACCCGCCATGAACATCAACCAGATCATTTCTATCCCCAAAAAAAGAGATTTGCTTATCTTTCTCCTCATATTTTTTTTCCGGATGGCCGGATTGAAAGCCTTCCAATATGAGTGGTAAACAGGAATTCTGAATTATTTTTTTTCCAATTCTGAACCAACTGCTTTTTATATGCTGTTTTTTAATATTGCAGGATATCTGATAGTAACCTTCAGATTGAAAGTCAGAGAAATCCCCTGCTAATGCATATCCTGTGTGCCACTGATCAGTTATTCCACCATTTGTAAACTTACCTTCAAACAAAATTTCACTATTTGAATTTCTTATGCAAAAAGTTTCCGGGTGGTGGTTTTCCAGGGACTGGAATATTACCTTTTTCGCTGAAGAAGGTTCATATCCAATATGATTGACCAGCAATATAGAGTTCTGCATATTAAAGATCTGTCTTTATTTCTTCATTAGAGTAGTTCATATTGTTATCATATGGAATTAACTGCTGTTCGAATTTAATAAAAAAGCCTGCCGGAACATCCGGCAGGCTCAATTTATTATTG
>CBDUCT010000002.1:0-32605 GCA_965365715.1 uncultured Cyclobacteriaceae bacterium
ATAATCCCGCTTTTAGTAGTCAACTTATTTGCACCAGTAGAAAGGGTTTGTTCTCCGTTATCGGAACCAAATGTAATATGACTTACACTAACATCAGAAGTTAACGATATGGTATAATTTCCTTCAAGAGTAATGGCTACCGTGTCATCCGAGTCAGGAACGGATCCAGTGTTCCAGTTACTTCCATCACTCCAGTTGCCGCCTGTTTTTGATATCCACCAGATCCCTGGTGGAACTTCCAATTCAACTACAACAAGGGCGCTATCTGTTTTATCCTCAGCAGTAACTTTAATAAAAGCACTTCCTTCACCAGTTGTTTGGGCCATTCCGCTGCCGTTAACTACCACTACTCCTTCATCAGTACTTGACCAGGTAAATGAGGTGTTTACTTCACCCCCTGTATCATTATATGCTTTGGCAGTAAACTGTTGGCTTTGCCCTATGGCATCTAATGTTGCATCTTTTGGACTGATGCTCACAGAGTTTACCTGATCCTCCGTGGGAGGCGCTACTTCATCCTCACTACATGAGCCAATAGAAAATAATACCAGAATGATAGAAAAAACCTTGATTTTATGCATTAGGATAAGTTTTAGATATGTTGTTATTTTTTGAACTGGCAAAGATAACACAATACACAAAAAAAAAAAAAAAATTAAAGATTTATGAAAATCATCTTGCTGACAAGGTTATTTGATTTAAATAAGTTTACTTTCTGTTGCTGCACTAACTATGAAATATACTTTCTCTTGTATCCTTTAATTCTGTTTTTATATCACCTTTTGTTAAGTTCCATAACCTTAAGATGAAATTAGAGTCATCAGCCATGTTACAACAAAGAATAATCGTTTCATTTTGTTCTGATGTGCCCTAACTTGTTTATATAGAAACTAAAATGCTTATTATCCCTCAAAATCGTCTAGAATAATGTCACTTAAGATTAAATTATGCCAATAGTTTTTGTTTGCATACTTTGAATTCCAAATTATAAGATCGTAGGTCTTCAATAAATAGAAAATATCATTGAAATACAATGAAAAAAATTCTTATTTGCATTACCCCTGTAAACGAATTATCTAAAGGGTATAAACAAATAAAATCAGATTTATATAACTATGGATGTAAATGAATTTAATTTGCTCATAAGAAACAGAAGGTCTATTTTCCCCAACATGTATACCGGCGAAAGGGTTGATGATCAGGTTGTTGAACAAATGCTTGAAAATGCCCGCTGGGCTCCCACACATAAGCTTACTAATCCCTGGAGGTTTTGCGTTTTTACCAGAGATGGGCTAGAGAAACTGGCTGATTTTCAATCGCAGCTGTATAAGAGTATAAGTACACAGGCTGGTAATTTTCTGGAATCCAAGTTTGAAATGCTGAAAACTAAACCTCTTTTGGCTTCGCATATAATATCCATTGGCATGAGAAGAGATCCTGCTGAAAGACTTCCGGAGATTGAGGAGGTTGAAGCTGTAGCCTGCGCCGTCCAGAACATGTATTTAACCGCTTCCGCCTATGGCTTGGGTTGCTATTGGGGATCAGGCGGTATAACCTATGTTGAAAGTGCCAAAGATTTTTTTGGATTGGAAGCCAAAGATAAGCTTTTGGGATTCTTATATATTGGTGTTCCCAAAAAAATACCCGAAGGAAGGCGTGAATCTATGGATGATAAGGTTAAATGGATCAGATAAATGAATGAATAAAGTACATACACGTCCATGAAATGTTCATTTTTGAACATTATTAGTACAATATTTTCTAACTGATAATTTTAACTCCCTGATAAACAGCAATATATATTTTTTGGCATAGCAATTGGAACTGTATGCGTAAATTCCTGTAATTAGATGGATATGAAAAGAAAGACAATATTAATTCTGGGTATCGTAATAGCGGTCATAGCGTCGGTAAACAATTTCAGCTATGCCGATATAAATATAGGCGGTGAGAAAAATGATATTGAATTTCAATTGGGGCAATTGGCTGAGGAAATTTTGAAAACCAATCTAAGTGAGCAGGAAGAAACTTACATCTTCAAAGTTTACAACAATGCTGATCAGCTTGTATACGAAACCAGGAATAAAGATGATGAAAAATTTACTCAGCTTATAAGACAATCTGATTTTATAACTGAAGTTAATAAGATTTCCTATTATAAATTATCTCGCTAAACTCTCTTCATAACGTTAAGGTTAGTTATTGGAGGCTGTCATTGAGACAGCCTCTTTTACTTTATGCCAGATTGATATTTAGGTTAACCTGAACAGGTAGAATAATAATATTAACCCGTTAAGTGACCAATGATTGCTGGAATTCCCTTTTCGATATCTTTTTATATCTTTCGATAATAAATCTACCGTATTCCAATAATTTTCCTATTATTGTTTTCGTTCTCATAATAGATAATGCCTTTTTGAGACCAGCGTATTTTTGGTAATATATTTGCTAGGATTAATAACAGGCACTTATAGTATTAATTCAAAAAAAATGAGAACTCGAATATTAAAACTAAACGTCCTTTTACTGACAATCACATTGATGATTCTTGCTTCATGTGAAGGATTGTTAGAGAGTGAGAACCTTGAAGAAGGGTTGTTTACCTTCTGGTCGAATTTTGATGGACCTCCAATTGATATTTTTGTGGACAATACCTATTATGGATCCATAAATACCTTTTATCCGAGTAATCCCGGGTGTGATGCAGATGGTTGTGTTACAGTGGCGCTTGCTCCCGGTATTTATAATTTTGAGGCCGTTGAGCAGGCAGGTAATATGGGTACACCAAAAGAATGGGACGGGACTATTGAAATAAAAGCTGATGTCTGTAGTACTCTTGGATTATCTCCCTAACTAATATTCCAATATCCGTATGGTGAACAAATCTTTATTTTGAAAAACCGGAACCTAAAGCTCAGGGATTGATATTGCTCTTATTAATTCCAACGGTCATTTTTAATTTGGCAACTCTGAAAGCTTTTCTTTCCTTATAACCACAATAATCACATTTATAGAATTTCATTAATTCCCCTTCTTCACTTTCAGTTGGTGACTCGAGTATTTCTTCTTTAATAACTTTTAAAGTCTGATAACTGCACTCTGGACATTGCAATGCAACAAGATGTCCAGCGTACTTCTCAATTTTTGTATATCCGGTCTCTTCATCGATCCATACATCATAGTCCACAGAAAACACATTCTCCTCTGCCTGCATACCTTCATCGAGATATACATCCTCTTCCTCCTCACTCAGTAATTTCATGGCTTTGCCAGTTTTCGGGGATCTTCTGGGTTTATATCTTAAGCGCCGTAATCGTTTTTCAATATAAAAGGGATAGTAAAATTTCAACAAATTAGATACGATTACACCCAATATAAGCCCCAGCATGACAATGACGAACACCCGGACCAACAGCCAGATTATTTCACCTTCATCAACAAGTGTATTCATGAATACACCAATTCCAAAAATGATAAAAAGTGTGCTTAGCCAAAGTGATCTAATTTCATTTTTATTGATATAATCGTAACGGATTTTATAATCACGGGTAAATATTAGTCTAAGGTAATGGTATATTATAATTAATAATCCCAGCCCCACCAGTACATAGGATAAGTATCTTCCAAATGTATTCCATTTTTCTAAGTACAAATAAGCATCCATAACAAAGGCAGTTATTTAATAACAGGATTGACAAAAATAAAAGAGTAGTCTTTAATCAAAGCTATACTTGGTTAAATTCTATTTATGATATCCTACAGGATAATCTATCCATTTCCGAAGTTAATATCCAGAATCAATTATGCCAAATTTAACAAGGTGAATTGACTTTATCTACAAAACTTCAAAAAACCCTCAATAAAGTCAGTGGTTTCATCCGGCTTTTCAAACATTCCCATATGCCCTGTTTCACCCAGCCTGAGAACATGTGAGTTTTCCGGCATTGTGATTTGTTCCAGACTTTTTGCCAATGGTACTGAAGGATCTTCTTCGCCGACTATGAACATGACTGGCTTTTTAAATGTACGTAGAAATTCTTCACTACTGCTTCTGTCCCGCATAGATCTGGCATATTCAATAACAGATTCCGGTTGAGTTTTATCAGCAGATATCTTCAGATTACGAATAACATCATCAAGGGTATCTAAGTTTTCCTTATAAAATAAAGATGGAATAAATGTCTTGATAAATGTCCGGACACCGTTGATTTTTATAAACTCCATAAGTCTGGTCCGGTTCTCTTTTTTATCTTTATCATCCTCGAAAACACTTGAATGAAATAATCCTATCCCTGATAAATGATCACTATATAACCTTGAAAAAGCGAGGGTAATATATCCTCCCAGAGAATGGCCAATCATTACGTAATTTTTGAGCTTTAATGAATCAAGAAAGGACTTTATCTCCTTTGCGACATCTTCGAGGCTGAATGTATAGTTCAATAATGGACTTCCTCCGAAACCTGGCAGGTCGAGAGTTATTACACGAAAATTATTTGAAAGGTGGCTTTGGATGCCTGACCATATATCACTTGTTTCACAAAACCCATGTAAAAAAACTACAGGAAAGCCTTCTCCTGTATCATTATAAAAAATCGAAGCCATAATTTAATTATTCGCTATAAACTTCTTCAAATATTTCCAGTACTGCCTTGTAAATACTTGAAGAATCATATCCACATTCCTTATGGAGTTGTTCAGGATCACCGTGTTCAATTACTTTGTCAGGAATACCCAATCGTTTAACGCTGGCTTTATAATCATTGTCAGCCATAAATTCAAGAATACTGCTGCCAAAACCACCAGGCAGGGACCCATCCTCAACCGTTATGATCTTTTTGAATTTAGAGAAGATCTCATGCAAAAGGTCGAAATCAAGTGGTTTTATAAACCGCATATCATACAATGCCGGGAATATTCCTTTCGATTCCAGATTTCTTAGTGCTTCTACGGCGAAATTACCAACATGGCCTATGGATACAATTGCAATTTCATCGCCTTCGATCACCTGTCTGCCTTTGCCTATTTCAATTTCTTCGAAAGGTGTTTGCCACTCGGCATGCATTCCTTTACCCCTTGGATATCTTATACTGAACGGACTTGTGACATGCGGTAACTGTGCAGTGTACATTAAATTGCGCAATTCAATCTCATTCATAGGAGCTGAAACGATCAAATTGGGTATAGCCCGTAAATAGGAGATATCATATGCCCCGTGATGTGTAGGACCATCTGCTCCAACCAATCCAGCCCTGTCCAGGCAAAGTACTACTTTCAGGTTCTGAATACATACATCATGGATCACCTGATCATAAGCTCTTTGCATGAATGTACTGTAAATATTGCAATATGGAACCAATCCTTGTGTTGCCAGGCCCGCTGAAAATGTAACGGCATGTTGTTCCGCGATACCCACATCGAATGCTCTTTCAGGCATATCTCTCATCAGGAAATTCATTGAAGATCCTGTAGGCATGGCCGGAGTAACTCCCATTACTTTGTCATTCATTCTGGCCAGTTCAACAAGCGTGTGTCCAAAAACATCCTGGTATTTAGGTGGTTCAGGCTTTTCTTTGGCTTTAATATGGATCTCTCCAGTGAGTTTGTCAAATTTCCCCGGGGCATGCCATTTAGTCTGATCTTTTTCGGCCTGCTGAAATCCTTTTCCTTTCACTGTTATACAATGAAGTATCTTAGGTCCTGGTATATCTTTTAAGTCCTTGAAAATGTGGACCAGGTGATTGAGATCATGCCCGTCAACGGGTCCGAAATATCTGAGATTGAGTGATTCGAACAAGTTGCTGTGTTTCAGGAACATCGTTTTAACACTGTTTTCAATATTAGAGATGATCTCCCTGGCGTTTACACCAAACTTGCTCACCTTTCCAAGCATATTCCAGACTTCATCTTTGAACTTGTTATAAGTATGTGAAGTAGTAATATCAGTTAAATAATCCTTTAGTGCACCAACATTCGGATCAATTGACATGCAATTGTCATTCAATACGATCAATAGATTAGAATTTGAAACACCGGCATGATTCATCGCTTCAAAAGCCATCCCTCCGGTCATTGCACCATCTCCTATAACGGCAATGTGCTGCCTGTCAATCTCATTGTGATAATTGGAACCTATAGCCATTCCGAGCGCCGCAGATATTGATGTTGAAGAATGTCCAACGCCAAAAGTATCATACTCGCTTTCTGACCGCTTAGGAAATCCGGAAATTCCTTTATAAAGCCGGTTTGAATGAAATGCATCTCTTCTTCCTGTAAGGATCTTGTGCCCGTATGCCTGATGCCCAACATCCCAAACCAGCAGGTCCTTAGGGGTATTGAAGACATGATGAAGGGCGATGGTCAGTTCCACCACGCCCAGACTGGCACCGAAATGACCGCCGTATATCGAAACATTATCAATGATGTACTGCCTCAGCTCCTGAGATAATTGCACGAGTTGAGCCGGATCCAGATTTTTTAAATCATCCGGAGAGTTTATGTTTTTTAATATTGGTCCTGGTTCGATTAACATAAAAGATTATTATCTAAAGGAACTAAACTTGATTTGTCCACTATTGTTTTCAATATATGGAATTTTTGTGACGATAAAAATACATTTTTTTTTTATCACACTTGATAGATTTGATACTATAAGTAATATATTTGATTTTTAATTACAGCAGAATCTAAACGCAAATCCTGTGAGTTTCGAAGTCAGATTACCTCTTTTTGAAGGACCATTTGATCTGCTCCTGTTCTTTATTGAGCGTGATGAACTAGATATCTATGATATACCCATATCAAAGATCACGGATGATTTCCTGCAATATATTCATCAACTTGAAGAGATGAACATTGAGATAGCCAGTGAGTTCATAGTAGTGGCCGCTACTTTAATGCGTATCAAGGCAAAAATGTTACTCCCAAGACCTGTTGTGGATGATGAAGGTAATGAAATTGATCCCAGGGAAGAACTTGTAAAACACCTTCTTGAATATAAGAAATATAAATCCGTGGTCAGTGATTTAATGACTATGGAGGAAGAAAATATTGGAAAGGAAAAAAGGGGAAATGTAATCCGGGAAATTAAGAAACTGGCAGAAGTTTCAAATGTGGAGGCTGAACTTCAGGACCTTGACCTATACAAACTGCTGAAGGCATTTGAGAAAGCCATGGATACTTACATAGCAGAATCCGATCAACCTGCACATACAATAGTTCAGTTTCCTTACACTATAGAAAATCAAAAAGAATATATTCTTAAAGAACTGCAGATAAAAGAAAAATTAAGCTTTTTGGATATCATTTCCTTAAATCCACAGAAAATTGCTGTAATATATAACTTCCTTGCTATCCTGGAACTACTTCAGTCCGGTCTTGCACGGATCTCTCTGGGAGAAGGTTACAACAATTTCTGGTTAAAATCGCTGGGTGAAAAAGTAAGTCCCTGAATTAATCAACGAATAATTCAAGGTTGGAAAAGAAAAATCCAGCTTCTATTTTTGCATTTTCATCAGAGTCAGATCCATGAACGGCATTTGATTGCAAGGATTTGGCATATAGTTTTCTTATCGTACCTTCCTCAGCCTTTTCAGGATCTGTGGCCCCTATTAAGTTTCTAAAATCTTCAACCGCATTGTCCTTTTTAAGGACCATGGCAATTATTTTTCCTGATGACATGTAATCACATAAACTGGAATAAAATGGCCTGTCTTTATGGATCATATAAAAATCACCTGCCCTTTTATTACTCAAACTAGTCATCTTCATTGCTATAATTTCAAAGCCAGCAGATTCAATCTTTTCTGTTATTGCACCGCTGTACCCATCACTGACTGCCTCAGGTTTTATCATCGTAAACGTTATATTTCCGGACATAATTTAGAATATTATTAAGTAGAAATTTATTAATTGACAAATATAGGTTACTTTTTAACAAATTCTGTAATAACTGAGGAGTGCTTCTTACTTTTGATTTTAACTAATTAATTAGCACTTTTGCAATTATTTTAATTCCAGAGCGAGAAAGGATAAAGATGTTGAATTTCAAGGAAGTAAAGGCTGAACTTAACACACCAAAAAAGATAGTAATCATCCCGCATAAAACTCCGGATGCTGATGCCTTGGGCTCTTCTCTGGGATTAAGAGGTTATCTGATAAAAAAGGGGCATCATGTCCAGGTGATTAGCCCGACAGATTACCCAAAGTTTTTAAACTGGATGGAAGGTAATGAAACCGTGCGGATCTACAATTCCGATCATAATAAGGAATGTAGCCGGAAGATCGAAAATGCTGATATTGTTTTTTGTCTTGATTTCAATAACCTGGCAAGAATTGATGAGCTGGGTCTATTGGTTGAAAAGAGTGCAGCGAAAAAGTTTTTAATTGATCATCATCTGGATCCAACTTGTTTTGCAGATTTTTCTTTAATAAGCACAGATGCCTCAGCTACAGCCGAATTAATCTATGAGTTTATCGTCAAAATGGGGGACAGAGAATTGATCGATAAACCAATAGCAGAGTGTTTATATGCCGGGATCATGACTGATACCGGACAATTTAAACATAATAATACCCATCAGAATGTTCATTATGTCACCGCAAACCTAATGGAGCTCGGGGCAGATACACCCAGAGTTGCCAGCTTGATATACGATACCAATTCGTATGATCGACTGAAGTTCCTCGGTTTCGCACTTAGTCAGAGGCTTAAGTACCTGCCTGAGTACCATACCGCTTACATAGCAATCAATGCTGAGGATCTTGAAAAATTTAATTCCAAAACCGGTGATACGGAAGGTCTGGTTAATTATGCTTTAAGCCTGGATGGGGTCGTACTTGGCGTTCTTATTTCTGAAAGAGGAGGTGAAATCAAACTCTCCATGCG
This sequence comes from uncultured Cyclobacteriaceae bacterium, assembly GCA_965365715.1. Lineage (GTDB taxonomy): Bacteria > Bacteroidota > Bacteroidia > Cytophagales > Cyclobacteriaceae > JAGTVG01. Next base: position 8,888 of record CBDUCT010000002.1, read on the forward strand.
CTCTAAAGGGGATTTTTCAGTTAATGAATTTGCCAGAAAGCATTTTAATGGTGGTGGTCATAAAAATGCAGCCGGTGGAAGTAGTGATGCCAATTTTGAGGAAACAGTATCCAGATTTGAAGAAATTATCAAAACCTATAAGGAGGAGTTAAATCAAATCGCAGATGCGTATAAATAGTAATCATATTACTGTCATACTCTCATTTCTGGTTCTATCCATATATTCCTGTACTTCAGATGGGTTTAAGGAAGGAGAAACAGGTTATCGATATAAAATTGTCAGAGATGGCGAGGGACCGGTCTTTGAAAATAATCAATATATTCTGATGTATATGGATTATTATTATGAAGATGATTCATTGCTATTCACATGGACTGAAAAGAACACACCTGTAACCCTTCAATATGTTGATACCATTTGGGAAAGAAGCGGCCAGGTCTATCATGGGCTGAAAAAATTAAAAGTAGGTGATAGCGCTATTTTCAAAGTCAATTGTGCTAACCTTTATGAAGTGGCGTTCAAAAGCAATATACCGTATGGTTTGAATCCTTTCAGTGAAATTACTATACAAATTGGGATTATTAAAATGCTGGAACCAACAGAGTTCAGGATGTGGCAGGCAAATTTATTTAAAACCAGAAGGGAAAAGATACAAAAAAGGAAAGAACAGCAATTACTAGAGGATATTTCATTAATCGATATTTATCTGGAGGAACAGGGATTAATCGGTATGGAACTGGAATCCGGGATCAGGTATATTGTCCGGGAACAGGGATCCGGTAAGAAACCTGAGCAAGGAGACCAGGTTTTAATTCATTTTATGGGATATTTGCTGGATGGTACTCAGTTTGACTCTTCTTATGACAGGAATGAACCACATGAATTTACATTAGGAGCAAGAAGTGTAATTCCTGGTTGGGAACAAAGTGTAGCGGAAATGCTTTTAGGTTCCAAGATGACATTTTATCTTCCTTCGGAACTCGCGTATGGCGAAAGGGGATTGGGAGAAATGGTCGGACCAAACACTGTTGTAGTATTTGATTTAGAATTGTTGGATATAAAGAAAAAGGGAAATTAGGATGAAAAGATTTAAAGAATTATTGTTGGCAATTGTGGTTATAGGTTTGTTTTCATGTGAAAAGCAGACTTTCTATAGCCCCTACGCTCAGCTCGAAGCAGATATTGCTATTCTTGATAAATATCTGGAGGAAAATAACATTGTAGCTGAAAGGTCCAATTCAGGTTTGAGGTATGTGATACACGATCCAGGCTTGGGTTCCACTCCGCAAAACGGAAATATCGTTAAGGTGCATTACGTTGGCACTTTGTTAGATGGTACACAATTTGATTCTTCATATGATCGGGGAGAAGCATTTCAATATACACATGGTGTTGGTCAGGTAATTCGAGGTTGGGATGAAGGGCTTAGATATATTGCTGAAACAGGCAAGATAACGTTGTATATTCCTTCTGTTCTTGCATACGGGGCAAGGGGATCGGGAGATATCGGACCCAATGAAAACCTGATATTTGATGTAGATTTACTTAGTGTCCAATAGAGAATTTCCATGGTTTATCTTTGTTTTGCCACAAATAATCTGAATAAGATTGCAGAGATAGGCCAGATCCTGGGAGATGAATTTAAGATCCAGTCTCTTAATGACATAGGATGTTATAAGGAATTGCCTGAAAATCAAGATACCCTTGAAGGCAACTCGCTTGAAAAAGCCCAATATGTTTTTGAAAATTATCACACCTCATGTTTCGCTGATGATACTGGTTTGGAGGTAAAAGCTTTAGAAGGAGATCCGGGGGTTATGTCAGCCAGATATGCCGGATTGCAAAAAGATAACAATGAAAATATTGAACTATTGTTAAAAAACCTGCTGAATGTAAAAAACAGGGAAGCACGATTCAGAACAGTCATTACACTAATAACTCCGGAAGGAGTGAATCAATTCGAGGGTATTATAGAAGGTGAAATCCTCACCTCCAGGCGAGGCGATCAGGGTTTTGGATACGATCCTGTATTTCAACCATCCGGATATTCAAAATCTTTTGCGGAGCTATCCATGATGGAGAAGAATATGATCAGCCATAGAGCCCTGGCATTCAGAAAGCTCGTAAATTATCTAAAAACAAATCCTATTTCCTGATGCCATGAAACCATATATTATTGGAATAACTGGTGGTAGCGGGTCCGGCAAAACCCTCTTTATCAAAAAAATAATTGAAGATTTTACAGACCAGGAAGTATGTCTGGTTTCCCAGGATAATTATTATAAGCCCAGAAACCAACAACCTCTTGATGAAAATGGTGTATGTAATTTCGATAGGCCTGAATCTATCAATATTGCCAAATTTACAGATAACCTTCTTAAACTAATTGAAGGTAAGACCATAAGAATTAGGGAATATACCTTCAATAACCCTGAACGGGATCCTGAAATAATTGAATTTCAACCAGCTCCTGTAATTATCCTGGAAGGAATTTTTATTTTCTATGTTGAGGAAATTTCCAGGTTAATAGATCTAAAGATCTTCATCGATGCCCGAGAACATATTATGCTGAAACGAAGAATTATAAGAGACCAAAAGGAAAGGGGGTATGATCTTGAAGATGTCTTATACCGGTATGAACATCATGTTATGCCATCATATAATAAGTATATCTTACCTTACAAAGAGCATAGTGATATAATTGTTAATAATCACGAGAATTTTGATGAAGGTATCAAGATAATCAAATCTCATATTTCATCCATCCATAAAAAATGATCTTCTGCTTCAGGATTGCATCTATTAAAGGGACAGAATTGGTTGATATTTAAGGATTTATTCCTACTTTTGCAATCCATTTGAATATCAAGTGAAAAAACGATCTAACATAGGAAATATAATTAGACTGCTGGTCCTTGTTTGTGGATTATTAGCTATAATCATTTCATCTTTGAACTATCTGATTCAGGAAAGGATTGTAAATGACTTATCTGAGATTGAAATCGATGATGAGAAAGAGAATCCTGAAAAGAACCAAGACTTTATCTATCTTCCCGATTACCTGGCCTCTATTTCGTCATTTCAGATCGACGTAGACTTTATTTTGGATATTCTTTTCGATATTCCTTTGTCTACGGAAGATAAATGCTGGCATGAGCGTGTGCTTGAATACAGAAGCATTTCGTTTTTTAAGATCCTTTTTCAGAATATTATATCACCGAATGCTCCCTAATCCTGATTCATGTGTCAGGAATTACCCAATCAAAATAATTAATTACATCAGAATTTTAATTTATTAAATAATGAAAAATAAAGGATTTATCGTTACGCTAACTGTTATTATAACAGCATTGTGCGTGTATTATTTATCATTTACATTTGTTTCCCGCGGCATTCAGCAGGATGCCACCGAATATGCCACGGATGTGGATGGGAATCTCGATTTTTATAAGAAGCAGGCCTATCTGGACTCCGTTTGGAATGAACCAGTATACAACCTTCTGGGAATAGAATACACTTATAAGGAAGTCAAAGATACTGAGTTAAGTTTAGATCTTGACCTGCAAGGGGGAATGCATGTTACCCTTGAAGTTTCCCCGGTGGATATCATTAAAGGTTTAAGTGGAAACAGCGAAAACCCGGAATTTCTCCAGGCCTTACAGCAGGCTGTAGAAAAACAACGTAATAGTCAGGAATCATTTACCGACCTCTTCTATCAATCCTTTAAGGAAATAAGTCCTGATGGAAGGTTAAGTTCCATTTTTGCGAATGCAGCCAACCGTGGACGGATAAGTCTGGATACTCCGGATGATGATATAATTCAGATCATCTCAGACGAGGTTAGTGATGCTATTGACAGGTCTTTTGAGATCCTTCGTACTCGGGTTGATCGTTTCGGGACCTCTCAACCCAATATTCAGAAACTTCCTGGAACAGGGCGGATCCAGGTTGAACTTCCGGGTGTTGATAACCGGGAACGTGTCCGAAAACTTTTATCGGGGGTTGCGAAACTTGAATTTTGGGAGGTTTATGACTTACAGGAGCTAAACAATACTTTAATCTCTATTAACAGTAAAGTGGTTGAGGAGAATAAAATCCAAGCTGTAGATCTGGGTTCACAGAATGTATCTGATAGCAATGAAGAACAGATAAGTGATGAAGATGCCTTGAGCTCATTATTGGGCGATGATCAACCAGGTGCTGATTCTGCCGCAGAGGACCTGGCGGCACAACTAGCAGGCGATTCTACGAGTGTTGATTCATTGGAAAGTACTTTCTCTTCTCCTTTATTTAGCTTGAGGCAGGCTCCCTACTATAACCTGTTTTATAATGTGAAGGATACTTCAAAAATCAACAGATTATTGGCAAGGCCTGAGATCAAGGCATTGATCCCCAACAATATGAAGTATTACTGGAAGAATAAACCATTAGAAGGTGAAGGAAGCCAGGAAGTAGTGGAACTTTTCTTTGTCAAAATAAGAAGAGGAGGCTTGCCCCCATTAACAGGTGAAGTGATCACCGATGCAAGACCTGATTTCGATGAGACAGGGAGTCCAAGTGTTTCCATGCAGATGAATGCCACAGGTGCAAAAGTATGGAGGAGGTTGACAGGAGAGAACCTGAACAGGAGAATAGCGATTGTATTGGATGGTTATGTTTATTCTGCTCCTAATGTGATCACAGAGATCCCTAACGGAAATTCGCAGATAACCGGTAGTTTTACAATTGAAGAATCAAAAGACCTTGCAAATATTCTGAAGGCGGGTAAGTTGCCGGCACCTACAAGAATCGTTGAGGAAGCAGTTATAGGACCAACACTCGGAAAAGAAGCTCAAAGCCAGGGTGTTATTTCAATAGTTGCCGGATTGGCTATAGTTGTCCTGTTTATGATATCCTACTATGCAAAGGGGGGATTTGTTGCCAACATAGCTCTGGTATTTAATATCTTTTTTATTCTGGGAATTTTAGCCCAGCTAAACGCAGCTTTAACGCTTCCCGGTATTGCCGGTATTGTACTTACAATTGGTATGTCGATTGATGCCAATGTACTGATATTCGAGCGGATAAGGGAAGAATTGAGAAGTGGATCCACCCTTATTAATGCAATATCAACGGGGTATAGTAAGGCTTATAGTTCTATTATAGATGCGAACGTAACCACCTTTTTAATCGGTGTGATCATGTATGCTTTAGGCCAGGGGCCAATAAAAGGATTTGCAACTACATTAATGATAGGTATAGCCTCTTCATTTTTCTCAGCCGTGTTTATAACAAGGGTGGTTGTTACATGGATGACAAAAAATGGGGATAAAAGCAAGATTTCATTTAATACTTTCTGGTCTAAAGACCTGTTATCCAAACTCAATTTAGACTTTATGTCAAAAAGGCGGATAGCTTATGTGTTTTCAACAATATTCATATCTTTTGGAATAGTATTGATCGTATTGCAGGGTGGATTAAACCTCGGTGTGGATTTCACGGGTGGCCGCTCTTATATTGTAGCATTTGAAAAACCGGTTCCTGCCTCAGATCTGAAAACTTCCATACAGCCTGAATTTGAAAATACCGGAACGGAAGTGAAGTGGTACGGCTCCAGTAATGTGGTTAAAATAACAACAAGTTACCTGGTAGATGATGAATCTGCTGAAGCTGATTCTTTAGTCGAGAACGCTATGATAAATGGGGTATCTGGTTATACGGGGATGTCAATAGTTGCTGATGAAGAAAGAATGAATGATGAGTCATTTATGATCGCCGGATCAGCAAAAGTCGGAGCTACCATAGCAGATGATATCAAAAAGGCATCAATGGAATCGGTGGTCTTTTCCTTAGTAGTAATCTTTCTCTATATTTTGATCAGATTCAGGAAATGGCAGTTTGGCCTGGGTGCAGTAGTGGCACTGTTCCATGATACCCTATTTGTCCTTTCTGCATTTGCTCTGGCACGTTTGTTTGGTAAGACATTTGAGATAGATCAGGTATTTATTGCTGCCATGTTAACTATTATAGGTTATTCCATTAACGATACAGTGGTCGTATTTGACCGGGTTAGAGAAAATATGCAGCTCAAGCCGGGAACTCCACTTTATAAAGTCTTTAATGAAGCCATCAGCAATACGGTAAGCAGAACTCTGATCACATCAGCGACAACTATGATTGTGGTTTTAGTCTTGCTGATCTTTGGTGGTGAGGTATTAAGAGGATTTTCCTTTGCATTACTGATCGGTATCTTAGTCGGTACTTATTCTTCCATCTTTATTGCTACTCCGGTTGTTCTGGATTTGGATAAGAAGCAAAAACTGGCTAAGGCCAAAGTATAAGAATATCATTTGATCCCGTATCAGTCTGCTTATCCCGCAGACTGACGGGATTTTTATAATGAAGAAAGATCATCGTTTATATTTCTATGCATTGGTTCCACCGGAAGAAATTCAAGCTTCCGTAACAGAAATCAAAAAGGATTTCAGAGATAGATTCAAATCAGGGCATGCATTAAAATCACCTCCACATATAACTTTAATTCCGCCCTTTGAATTTCTATTCTCCGATGAGAACAGGTTAATTAAATATCTGGAATTATTTGCATCCGAAGAATCCAGTTTTTTACAGGTACTTGAAAACTTTGGAACTTTTCCTCCAAAAGTTATCTATGTACGTGTCTTAAAAACCGAATCTCTGCTTGATATGTATAAACGGTTCAGAAAATTTATGGAAATAAATCTTGGCCTGGGCAAAAAATCATATAGCCCCGGAAAGTTCAAACCACATATGACTGTCGCGTTCAGGGACCTGACCCCTGAGAATTTTTATTTGGCTAAAACAGCATATGTCCAAAAACAGGTTTCTTTTCGCTTTTTGGTTCAGAGTATTTGTTTATTACGTCATAATGGACAACATTGGGATATATTACATGAGGCAGTTTTTAAAACTTAAAATTGTTGTCGGATATAAATTAACCATTTTATTATTCTTAAATTAAAAATGAATTTATTTCCAGTAAACTATTAGAAAGACTTAATATTGAAATAATAAATAAGCAATGTCGACCTTCATTTTATATTTCCGGTTGGGATACAGACACGTTCTGGATATATACGGCGTTGACCATATACTTTTTATTATTGCCATTATGTCTGTCTTCCTCCTCAGAGACTGGCGGAGAGCATTGATACTATTCATGTTTTATGTTCTTGGGAGTTCCCTATCATTATCCCTGTCGGTCAATAATATTTTTCAAGTTGACATCAATATTGTTGATTATTTAATCCCCGTTACTTTACTGGTTGCTGCGATAATAAACATTTTTAAAAAGAGTGAATCCTATACACCCAGATCAATTTTTAGATTTATTACGATATTTACCTTCGGTTTTATACATGGTTTTGGATATGCGGATTATCTGAAAGATATATTAGGTACAGATCTGAATCTGGCAGTTCCAATTATTGGATTTAATCTGGGTGTGGAATTGGGCTTGCTACTTGTGGCACTTGTATTTTTAATGATATCATGGATTTTTGTTAATAATCTGGGTATTAGCCGAAGAGACTGGAACCTCGTAATCAGCTCTGGAATAGCCGGAATCGCGCTTACCCTAATGTTTGAGTCAAGATATTGGCTTTAGTATTATTGATGCAATCCCATTATTAAATTCCAGTCGACCAATCGGCACAGAAAATGCTCCCGGGATCAGGAATTTTAATTTTCTCCAATTCTTATATTAAGCCAGTTTAATCGGCTAAAAAAATTTATCTTTGCACTAAAATTTTTTGATACTGTAAACTAAAAATAAAATGAGAAAAAATATTGTTGCCGGTAACTGGAAAATGAACAAAACACTTGAAGAAGGTAATTCGCTGGCCTCTGAAATCGTAAACATAGTAGCAAATGAGGTAAAAGATGATACAATCGTTGTTTTAAATCCCCCATATATTCATTTAAACAGCCTTCAGCATCTTTTAAAGGATGCCAAGCAGGTTTTTTTAGGTGCTCAGAATTGTAATGAAAATACTTCAGGTGCCTATACTGGCGAGGTATCGGTGGATATGTTAAAATCAGTTGGTGTTGAATATGTGATCCTTGGTCACAGTGAAAGAAGGGAATACTATAAGGAATCTAATGAACTATTGGCAAAGAAGGTAAATACAGTATTGGAGAATGGCCTTATTCCAATATTTTGTTGTGGGGAATCCTTGAAAATCAGAGAAGCAGGTACGCATGTTGACTTTGTTTGTGATCAACTAACTGATAGTCTCTTTCATCTTTCTCCTGAGAAATTCGCGAAAGTTGTTATAGCCTATGAACCAATATGGGCAATTGGAACAGGTGTAACTGCTTCATCAGATCAGGCACAGGAAATGCATGCGGAATTAAGAAAGCATCTTGCCAGCAAGTATGGAGATTCTATAGCTGATGAAACTACCATCCTGTATGGAGGAAGTTGTAAACCGGATAATGCAAAAGAATTATTCGCAAATCCGGATGTGGATGGAGGCCTTATAGGGGGTGCATCTTTGAAATCAAGAGATTTTGTTGAAATTGTAAAGTCATTTTAAAAGATTTTAACTGTTTCTTAATTTCATTGACATCAAGGTATTATTTATGTGGTAGAGCAATAAATTGAGAAACAGTTTTTTTATGTTATATTCCGCAATCATTTCAATATTATTATTAACAAACTGGTTTGGCATCCCCAAAAGCCAGACAATTGATTTTTGTGAATTAAAGGGAACTGTATATATAGAAGAATATCCTGAGAGAGCGAATTTTTTTATTTATGAGGATGATTCTGAAGCATTTGCCGATATGTTGATATTTGAGACTGATAATGCTTTATTCGCAACTGAGCCAGGTGTCTGGTACTTTACCGATCAGAAAGGTTTTGCCGATTTCTCGGTATATTTTGTCGACTCCAAAGGCCATGCTGATTTCACAGTATATTTTACATCTTTTGAATCTTTTGCAGGTTGTAACAACTGATGCATCGAGTATATAAGGTATTAACATTTTTATGTGATCAGATTATATCTGATATTCTGGTTGCAGAATTATCTAATATTGGATTCGATTCATTTTTAATTACAGATACAGGTTTTGAAGCTTCAATTTCATTGGACCAATTCGATCAGAAAATACTCGATGAATTGATCGATTCCTATTCCTCGCTAGGAGCAATCACCTGTCAAAGTAATGAAATCAGGGAAAAAAACTGGAATATTGAATGGGAAAGAAACTTTCAGCCAATTGTTGTTGAAGATCAATGTGTGGTGCGTGCTACCTTCCATAAAATTAAAAAGAACTATCCGGTTGAGTTGATAATAAATCCTAAGATGTCCTTTGGTACCGGTCATCACGAAACCACCTATCTGATGATTCAAAATCAGTTAAATACTGATCATGAGCATAAAAGAGTTCTCGATGCAGGTTGCGGGACGGGCATTCTTTCAGTACTTGCAGAAAAACTGGGGGCAGGCAAAATCATTGGGTTTGACACGGATCATTGGGCGTACGAGAATTCGCTGGAAAACATCAGGCTGAATTCATGTCATAGAATTAAAATAATACAAGGAAAAATAGAGAAAATATCCAGTCAAGATGCATTTGATATAATACTTGCCAATATAAATCTAAATGCTATTATTGAGGACCTAAATTCATATTATGAATTATTACCTCCTCGAGGCATATTGATCCTTAGTGGATTTTTAGTGAGCGATCTTAATACATTGCTAGAAAGTATTGAAGATTTGAACATAACACTAATGGAACAGAATTCGAGAAATAAATGGATGTCTGTAATCCTCAAAAAAAACCAATAATTTATTTCAATTAATTTTGTAAGATTTTCATCCTGTTTCGTTATACTTATATGATATCCTTTATTTAAAGGTCTGATAAAGGTCTGATTTGATACGTTGAAGTGGTTTTATAAAATATCGCTACTAGTAATTTTATGTCTGCCCGGCATATCAGCCTGGTCGCAGGTACCTGATTCAATTCCGGTGCGTGAGGATATCGTGGGAGAAATTATAACCGATATTTACAGAACCAAGGTTTATTCAGCCATTGAAAAAGTAAATGAATTTACCTCTGATTGGGATAGGGGTGGATTTTCTTCCTCCCAAAAACAGAAGATCGAGAGAATTTATGGCCATTTTAAAAGCCGTAAGATAGCGGCGAACCCTTATCTGATAAATTTTATCAAAATGGTATCCCTGGCTGGTTCAAATGAATTAGTCCAGTTAGATGTTATGGATGATATTCTGGACGTGACAGATAAGGTCATGGAGTATGAACCGGGTATCAGGATAAATAATTACTACCAGAATCTGAATACCTTTCTTAAATTCGGAGCGATCCACTATTCTAATGGGTATAAACTTTTGGTGGAGAATATTGATATCACCTTTGATTATATAGAACCTGAAGAACCAGTATTTGATGAAACCCTGGAAGAGGAGGTTGTAGAAGAATATTCAGAGGAGGAAGGTATTGATGATTGGGAAATTAATGAGGTCGATAATGATAATTGGGCAGATGATTGGGATAACCCGGATAATTCTACCGATAACTGGGCAGACGATTGGGATTCATTTGATAACACAACAGCATCTGATGACAAGGGTGATGAGTTATCAGATGATTGGACTGATACTGGGGATGACGATTGGGGGAGCCAGTCAGAGGAATTAACCCAGGAGGATAAGATGTTAACCATTGAGGCGATAGTTGAAACCCCCTTGCCACCAGAAAATGGACCTGTCATCCGATTTAAAAGTGCTGATCTTGTCTTCTTAACCAATTATGATTCTATAAGACTGCAGGCAACAAATGGTTCTCTATTGCTGAGTGAAGATATGTTTCTGGGTGAGGGAGGAACATTTAACTGGAGCTCTACAGGTTTAAACAGTCAGGATGTTTATTGTAATCTGAGTAACTATATCATAGACATAAACTATCCTGCATTTAAATCACCCAAATCAAATATGTTTTACGAAGGAAAAATAGCAGATCCGGTTGAAGGAACTTTTGAATATAAAAGTCTGAAACGCAGATTGGGGAAACGCTCCGATTATCCCAAATTCACATCTTACAGAAATGATATTCAGGTATATTTTGATGGAGATAAGAATGTAATATATAAAGGTGGTTTTTCCATGCGCGGTAACCAGATCTGGGGAAAATCATTTTTGGGGGATGATGCTGTTCTTGAGGGACAGGATGAAATTGGCATCCTGTTCAGGGCTATATCAAAGAATTTTCAACTGGGAGATACGCTTATCGGTGCCACGGATGCAAAATTTACAATCTACCAGGGAAGCGATTCTGTATATCATCCCAGTGTTAAACTGAATTACAATCCTAATAACAGGCATTTAATGGTTGTCAGGGATAATGGTCCCTATCGAATAACCCCTTACAGCTCTTCATTCTTTAAGATTGATATAACGGCTGATATGATAACCTGGGACCTTGATGAGGATACTCTTGATATTTCTATTGCCAGTGCAAAAAATATCATTCCGGCCTATTTTGAATCAAAAGAATACTTCAACAAGGAGGATATGAAAAGTCTTTCCGGTATTTATGACTTTAATCCATTGATCATGACCGTGTTTTACGCGCGGAAAACCAGGAGAAAAGAATTTTATGCTAACGATATGGCCCAGGCCATGAAACAGAATGAAAAGGCAGTCAGTGCGGCCATGGTCGGGTTGATGCAAAATGATTTTATTAACTATAATCAGAAATCCGGATATATCCAGGTTAAAGATAAAGCCTTTCATTATGTTGATGCCAACCGGTATAAAACGGATTTCGACGACATGAAGATGAAATCTGTTTCCCCGGCATCACCTAATGCAACTTTATATCTGGAGGATAATTCACTTACCATCCGTGGAATAGAGAAATTCTTTATCAGTGAGATTCTGGACGTATTTATTATTCCGGAGAAAAACGAAATTACACTAAGAAATAACAGGGACCTTGATTTTAACGGTCAGTTATTTGCGGGTAATTTTGAATTTATAGGTCGTGATTTTCTTTTTGATTACGACAGTTTCCTGGTAGATCTGAATTTTATCGATTCCATCAGGTTTTATATTGAAGATCCGGAGACAGGTTTGCGGAGAAGGGTTGGCAATAAACTTGTTTCTGCCGATTCTTCAGCTGACGAAGCCCTTGCAGGTCTGAGTGAGGATCTCCAGCAATCCACCGGGCGACTTTATATTAACAGGCCGGAAAATAAATCCGGTCAGAGGCATTATCCCGATTACCCAAAATTCCAGGCCGATAAAGGAGCTATCGTATATTTTAATAATCCAAGTATCCTGGATGGAGCTTATGACGAATCAATATATTTTATAATTCCCCCATTTGAGATCGATAGTCTCAGTGATAGTGATCCCGCAGCAATTGGATTCAATGGTACTTTCGTAGCCGAAGGGATATTGCCACCCTTTGAAGAAACATTGCACATACGGGAGGATAATACCCTGGGATTTGAGCATAATATTGCACCGGAAGGATATGAGCTTTATGGAGGATCGGGGAGGATATTTAATAAACTAACCATAAACAGGCAGGGATTGACCTCTGAGGGATTGATTAAATATATGTCCACTTCTATGGAATCCGATAATTTCACTTTTTATCTCGACTCCTTGACCGCTGATGCAACTGAATTTATTGTGGAAAAAGGTGAATTCGATGGTGGCAGTTTCCCTGACGTACAAGTTGATAGTGTTAGGCTTAAGTGGTTGCCGATGAAAGACAGTATGTATGTATGGAACCAGGATCTACCCTTTACCTTGTATGATAATACAGCAACTCTAAATGGTTTATTCACAGTAAGTGCCACCGGTGGATTTGGTAAAGGAACCCTGTTGACCCGTGGGGCCGAAGCAATATCAGATGAGTTTTCTTTTAATGAAACAAGGTTTGGAGGAAGACATACCACCTTCACCATTAATTCAGATAATCCCGAAAAGGCTGCCCTCGCCGGAGACGATATAAAACTGGATTTCAACCTGGTAAATAACTATGCGGACATAGGGCCGGAAATTGAAGGTGTTGCTGCGATAAATTGTCCATATGCACAATTCAGGACTTCAATTTCGAACGCCAGATGGTATCTGGACGAAAGGAAGGTGGAAATGCAGAAGCCACCCGAGGTGGATATCAACAACTCGTATTTCTATACAACCAGGGAGGATCTTGATTCTCTGGTCTTTAATGCGACCAATGCGGTGTATGATATAGATAAACTGGAATTGCTGGTTTCGGGTATTCCTTTTATCAATGTGGCGGATGCCAAAATAACACCAGAAAATAATGAAGTACTGGTTCTCGAAAATGCCAAAATAGGGACCCTGTACAATACAAATATTGTGATCGATACACTGGATGAATATCACCAGTTATATAATGGAACTATTGATATCATTTCAAGAAATAAATTCGAGGGAAGAGCAACATACAGGTACGTGAATGCCGTTAATGATACCTTTGCGATACAAATTGATGAATTTTACCTGGTTCCTGAAAATAGCAGAAACAGGGATTCCAAACTTCATACTCAGGCTACCGGATATGTCTATGAAGATGATGGTGTGATAATATCTCCAGGCATGTCATATAAAGGAGAAGCTATCATGTATGCCCCGGATCCGGCTTTTAAATTGGACGGTTATGTCAAATTACAATTCACTACTGGTGATTACGACGACATCTGGATAAAATACCAGAATAGTGGGGAAAGCCAGGAAGTTAAATTCGATTTCAATAATGCGACTACAGAAGACGAGACTGAATTAATTGCAGGATTGTTTTATGATGAAGATGACAGGTTATATGCATCTTTTATAAGCCCGAAAAGATCCTTTTTAGACAATGCTTTCTTTATCCCACATGGTATATTATCCTATGATGCAGATTCTACTACCTATCGAATAGAAGATTCCCTGAAAATTAACGGTGACTCATATAGTGGCAGGATCTTTAACCTGAATGTTAATACTGGCGATATACAGTTTGAAGGCCCTGTTGATTTTAATATGCTGACCGATGATCTCGAAATGTCAGGTGCTGCCATTGGTTCAGGAAATATTAATGAAGAGGTATTTGAGTTGAATGGTTTTTTAACTATGGATTTCAAAATACCATCTCAGGCTTTGACATTGATCAGCCAGGAAATGATCGAGATTGTTGATGTCCTTGGACTTGAAATGGCATACAGTGACGATCCAAACACAATGTATAAAGTATCCGAATTAATTGGTGAAAGAGCCACCCTGGAATATGAACAAAGATCTCTACAGGAATATACCAGCTTACTTTCAATATCCTCCAAATTACTAAAAACTATAGTTCTTTCTGATGTGAACCTGAGATGGTCGAAAGAGGAAAAAGCATGGTACAGTGTTGGCAAAATCGGTCTGTCCAATATACTCCAGGATGATATCAATGCATCAGTGGACGGATTCCTTGAAATTAAGAAAGATGACAATGGGGATGTCATAAATCTTTTTATGCAGTTCTCGCCACGAACCTGGTATTTCTTCAATTTCGAGGAAAATAGAATTATAACATCATCTTCTAATGAGGAATATCTTAACGAGATAGCTGATAAGACCAATGCTTCAAAAGCCAATTTCGGCGAATATTTTTTCCTTGACGGAGAACTAAGTGACGCCCTGAAATTTGTTGACAATTTCCGGCTGACTTATTTTAATATTGATGAACCATACGAAATTGAATTTGCTCCATCTCAGGATATTTTGCCTATGTTTGAAGAGGAAGAAGAAGATACCGATGATGGATTCATCATCCCTGAAGAGGTAGAAGAGGAGGAAGAGGATGATGATGGTTTTTAAATTTGTTTTATTAATTTGAAAATGGATTAACTTTATAAGGATCAATCCTTATCGCATTGAAGCATTTTATTTATTTTACAAGGTACCTAATCCATTCGATTACAGGTCTGTTTCTTTTTTTCAGCATCACGGTTTTTGCTCAAAAGGTTGATACTGCGGCGTTACAACAGGAATTTCAAAGATCAAATTCATTTATTAATGAAAATCAGCTGGATTCAGCCATATCAATCCTGACCAATATATCAAAGATTGCCCAGGATTATCAATACTGGGAATTATTGACAACTTCTAAGGTGGAACTCGCCAGGTTGTATGAAGAAAAAGAAGATTATGATAATACCTTAAGGAATTATATTGAGTTAATTAGAATTTTTCAAAAAAATGAAATTACCGATCAGCTTGCTCTGACCTATTTTGCCCTGGGACAGGACTATGAAAAATATAAATTATATAACAAAGCCATCATAAATTATTCTTTAGCAGGAAGTCATTTTAATTCATATGGGGATGATCTGCAAATGTCTGAGTCATACATCAGGCAAAGTGATTTATATTTTACTTTAGAGAATTACGAAATGGCTGATAGTACACTGGATATTGCTATTCAAATTCTAAAAAAGTATAAATCCGGGAAGGATATAATAAAATATCTGCAGAAACAGGTTACGATAAATAATCGTCTTGGAAGAATTGATAAAGTGCTGGACAATAACCGGGAGATCCTTGAAATCTACAGACAACATGATGATCATCACTCAGCCATAAGGACACAAAATGAAATAGGGTATAATTATGCCGAAAGCGGCAATTATAAGATGGCACTATCCATTTTGCTGGAATCACTTGAAGCCAGTGCAAAATTTAATGTCCATGATTCAATACGAATCAATATCCTTACGAATATCGGCATTACGTATAGTGCACTCGATATGAATTCGATATCAATAGATACGCTTATCAAGGTTGAATCGTACTACAAAAAAATTGACAGAGTTGGAAAGCTGGCCCGGACACAGGACCTTATAGCAGAAGTTTATTTGAAACAAGGTGAAATTCCAGATGCTTTAAATTTCTCTGAGAGATCTGTTCAAAATGCGTTCTCATACGGTGACCTTACTATCTTAAGAGATTGTTATAAGACTCTTTCTGACATTTACCAGGAATCGGATGATTTTAAAAATGCCTTGAAATATTACGGATTATATTCAGAATTAAACGATTCAATCTCAGTTTTGAGTATTACGAAACAAAATCAATTATATCTTTTGGAGCAAACAAATACAGATAGAGAAAGAAAAATGATCAGGATGGTCCTTGATGAAGAATTGGAAGAACTTGCACTGGAAAATTATATGATCCAAATGGAAAAATATCAAAAGGAGATCGAATTATACAGGACTGAAAAGGCATTGGAAAAAGAAGCCCAGAAAAGAAGGTATTTAATTCTTGTTTTTATATTCCTGGCATGTCTTCTGATACTAATAGTGATTGGGTATATATCCAAACAAAAGGACAACAGACTTTTAAAACAGCAAAAACAATCCATTCTTAATATCAATAAAGAGCTTAAAACGAAAAATGATGCTGTAGAGTCCGGGATTAAAAAGCTGAAGGATACTCAAAGTAAACTTGTGGAATCCGAGAAAATGGCATCACTTGGGCAACTGACTGCCGGAGTTGCACATGAAATAAATAACCCGGTAAATTTTATCAGTTCAAATATTAAACCACTGAAGTTAAGTATCAGTGAGATTATGGAAATCCTGAATGAATACAGAAAATTGAATGAAACTGAATCAAAAGAATCAAATATACAAAAGGCCAAAGAGTTAGAAGAGAAGTATGACATCGAGTACTTGATTAAAGAACTGAATACAATCCTTGCGGGAATTAATGATGGTGCAGAACGGACAAAGGAGATTGTCTTGGGTCTTAGAAATTTCAGCCGGCTTGATAAGCATCAATTGAAAGAGATAAAACTGTCTGAAGTGATAGATTCCAATCTGGTTTTGTTGAGAAATCAATATAAGGATCGTATTCAAATCCAAAAATTATACGATGAAAATATCCCCTGCATTCAATGTTACCCTGGCCAGCTAAGTCAGGTAATTATGAATATCCTCAATAATGCTATTCAGGCCATCGATGGTAAGGGTACTATTTCAGTAAAAACAAGGCTATCTGGAAAAGAAGCAGAAATTCTAATTTCGGATACTGGTAAGGGTATCCCGAATGATAAACTGGACAATATCTTCGATCCATTCTATACCACTAAAGAAGTTGGAAAAGGGACAGGATTGGGATTATCCATATCATATGGGATTATCCAGGAACATAACGGAAAGATTGATGTTAATAGTGAATTGGAAAAGGGCACAACTTTCACAATCACTTTACCTCTCCGTCAGAAAGAATAAATTACCCCTGGAATACTAAAAAGGATTCTTTGCTTTATTAAAGCACAGTATTAAATATATAATCGGCCAATCAACCATAATGTGATCCTAAATATCTATTTTTACAATTGATATGGATCAAAGATGGATTATCAAAAGCACACCGGATAATAGGAAAGTTGAGCAACTTTCCAAGGAGATAAATGTAAATCCGGTACTATCCTCCATATTGATCCAGAGAGGTATCGATACTTATAAAAAAGCGAAATCCTACTTTCGCCCTTCGCTGAGTGGCTTACATGATCCCTTCCTGATGGAAGATATGGATCTGGCCATTGAAAGATTGAACCGGGCCATACATAATGGAGAAAATATTCTTATCTACGGCGATTATGATGTTGACGGGACTACCTCGGTTGCTTTAGTTTTCAGTTACCTGAAAAAAATATATTCAAATGTTCATTATTACATTCCTGACAGATATCAGGAAGGATATGGAATTTCGAAAAACGGAATTGAATGGGCAAATAAGAATAATATTAACCTGATCATTAGCCTTGATTGTGGCATCAAGGCTATTGAAATGACCAAACTGGCCAATAAGAAGGGTATTGACCTGATTATTTGTGACCATCATCTTCCGGGTGCAACACTCCCGGAAGCCTATGCTATATTGGATCCCAAAAGAAAGGAATGTAAATACCCTTACAAGGACCTATCCGGTTGTGGTGTTGGATTTAAGTTTATGCAGGGGTTTGCGAAATATAATAAACTGGATGACGCTGAATTATTCGAATATCTGGATTTTCTTGCTGTAAGTATTGCCTCGGATATAGTTCCGGTAAATGGTGAAAATAGAATTTTCTCATATTTTGGTTTGGAGAAACTGAACAGCAATCCCAGGCCAGGGCTGAAGGCTTTAATTGATGTTGCAGGCCTCAGGGGAAAAGTTACAATTTCAGGGATAGTATTCGGTATAGGGCCAAGAATAAATGCAGCCGGCCGAATGACACACGCAGGTTTGGCCGTTGAATTGTTAATTTCTGATTCTTACAAGAAAGCAGAGCATACCGCTTTGGAAATTAACAGTAATAATAATGAACGGCGGAGTTTTGATTCGAATATAACACAGGAAGCCCTGAAAATGATTGAAAATGATACCAAACTCAAAAATGCTAAATCAACCGTACTTTTTAAGAGCGATTGGCATAAGGGAGTTATCGGGATTGTCGCTTCCAGGTGTATTGACAAATATTACAGGCCAACCATAATTCTAACCAAATCAAAAAATAAAGCCACAGGATCAGCTCGCTCTGTAGATGGCTTTGATGTTTATGAAGCGATTGCACAGTGTTCTGATCTGTTGGATCAATACGGTGGTCATATGTATGCTGCTGGTTTAACAATGGATATTGATAAAATCGCTTCGTTTCAGAAAAGATTCGAAAAGATCGTTGAGGAGAAGATAACAGATGAACAATTGATCCCCCATCTGGATATTGACCAGATTATATCAGTTGAAATTGTAACACCGAAATTCCTTGAAATTCTTAAGCAAATGGCCCCTTTTGGCCCTGCAAATCTTCAACCACTCTTTGTCTCTGAGAATTTATTTGTCACTAACCGTCCCCGGATACTTAAGGAAGATCATTTAAAGTTTTATGTGCATCAGGAGGGTTCTGATACGATAATTGAAACTATTGGTTTTGGATTAGCGCCATATTTTGAGTTAATTAACAGTGGTATGCGGTTTAAAATGGCCTATGCAATTGAAGAGAATAATTATCTGAATCAAAACTCTATTCAATTTATTGCCAAGGATATAAAATTTGACTAATGGGACTGGTACTAAGGGCAGATAACCTGGTTAAGAAATATAAAAGCCGGACTGTGGTAAACAATGTTACCTTGAAAGTTGAACAAGGTGAGATCGTTGGACTTCTGGGTCCGAATGGTGCCGGCAAAACCACCTCGTTTTATATGATTGTTGGTTTGATAAAGCCCCTTTCAGGAGAGATCTTCCTGGAAAAGGAAAACATTACCTCTTTGGCAATGTACAAAAGAGCCAAATTGGGGATTGGTTATCTGGCACAGGAACCTTCCGTCTTCAGATCACTCACTGTGGAGGAAAACCTGCTTGCTGTACTGGAATTGTCTAAGATGACTAAAAAAGAACAGCATAAAAAGATGGAGGCCCTCCTTGATGAGTTCAGTCTTAACCATGTCAGAAAGAGCAAAGGGGTGGTCCTATCGGGAGGAGAAAGACGTAGGACTGAAATTGCCAGGGCCCTGGCCGTAGATCCGAAATTTGTACTCCTGGATGAACCTTTTGCGGGTGTAGATCCTATTGCTGTCGAAGAAATACAATCCATTGTCGCCAGGTTAAAACGCAAGAACATTGGCATTCTGATTACTGACCATAATGTAAATGAAACCCTTTCCATTACAGACAGGGCTTACTTAATGTTTGAAGGAAAACTTCTCAAATCAGGAAGTGCTGAAGAACTTGCAGAAGACGAACAGGTGAGAAGGGTTTATCTGGGCAAGCACTTTGAGTTGAAAAGAAAGATTTAGCATAAAATGGAACTGATCAATTCTATTTTTTCATGGGTGATGCTAAAACGAATGCATCAAATTGAACTCTTCCTTAAATACCCTATAGAAGTACAGCAGGAGTTATTCGGTAAACTTATAAGTACTGCCAAAGATACAGTTTTTGGTAAGGAACATGATTTCAAGAATATTAAAACCCTGAGCGACTTCAGGAATAAGGTCCCTGTAAGAAATTATGAAGTCCTTTATCCCTATATCAAACGATTGCTGAATGGCGAACAGCAAATATTATGGCCGTCGGAAGTTACCTGGTTTGCCAAATCATCAGGCACTACAAACAACAGGAGTAAATATATCCCTGTCACCAATGAGGCCCTGGAAGATTGCCATTTCAAGGGAGGTAAGGATATGATTTCCATTTATGTGAATAACTATCCGGATTCAAAAATATATGCCGGCAAAGGTTTAGTTATAGGGGGTAGCCATCAAATCAACCAGTTTGATAAGAAATCCAGATCCTATTACGGCGATGTTTCTGCAGTAATTATTAAAAACCTGCCTTTCTGGTCCCAGATAAAGAAAACGCCCCCCACGGATATAGCACTAATGAGTGACTGGGAAGAGAAAATTGAGAAAATGGCCGAAATCACCTCCGAGGAAAATGTGACCAGTATCTATGGCGTACCAACCTGGACTATTGTTTTGATAAAAAAAATCCTTGAACTGAAGAACGCTGAAAATATCCTGGAGATATGGCCGAATCTTCAGTTATTTGTTCATGGTGCGGTGTCTTTTTTGCCATACAGAAGATTGTTTAAGGAACTGATACCTTCAGATGATATGCGTTATATGGAAACCTATAACGCCTCTGAAGGATTTTTTGGTATTCAGGATACGAAAAAAACCGATGAACTTTTACTGATGCTTGATTACGGGATCTTTTATGAATTTATACCTTTTGAAGAAATAGGAAAGGATGATCCGAAAGTGCTTGGTTTAGAAGAAGTGGAAGTAGGGAAGAATTATGCAATGGTTATTTCAACCAATGCAGGTTTATGGCGGTATAAAATTGGCGATACGATCAGGTTCACCTCAAAATATCCATTCAGAATAAAGATCTCAGGCCGTACCAAGCATTTTATCAATGCATTCGGGGAAGAATTAATAATCGAAAATGCAGAAAAGGGGATAGAGCATGCATGTTCCAGAACAGGTGCCATCATAGGTGATTATACGGCAGGCCCCCGATATTTCAGACAGAATGAAAAAGGTGGACATGAATGGATTATTGAATTCAAAAAATCGCCTGATGATCTGGATAAATTTGTCGATATTCTGGACAAGACCTTAAGGCGGATCAATAGTGATTATGATGCCAAGAGATTTAAAAATATCGCATTGAGTAAACCCCTCGTTCATGTTGTACAGGATGGTACTTTTTATCGATGGATGAAAAAAAGGGATAAGCTTGGAGGCCAGAATAAAGTCCCGAGACTTGCCAATACAAGGGAATACCTTGATGATATACTTTTATTGATCGAGGACCAATAGATTGACCACTAGAAATATTCAGCTACCTCATTCGATTGAAAACAAAAAATCCCGCCAGAAATTAACATACTGAAACGGGATTTTATATTTATTCTTATTACTAAATCTATTTCTCAGCTTCCTCAGCCAGATGTTCCTGATACAGTTTCTGCTGAATATCAGGGGGCACAGGGGAATATTCTGCGAATTTAGCTTTAAAACTGGCCTTGCCCTGTGTAAGAGATCTAAGTGTTGTTGTATATTTATACATCTCAGCCAGCGGTGTTTTGGCCTTTATAACCTGATAATTATTGACTGCATCCATACCCATGATAATGGACCTTCTTGATTGCAGGTCGGTCATAACATCTCCCATAAGATCTTCAGGTACCATCACCTCAACATCATAAATGGGCTCGAGGATCTTGGGATTCGCATCGACAAAGGCAGTTTTAAATGCCTGTGCTCCGGCAATTTTAAAGGAAATATCATTTGAATCAACCGGATGCATCTTTCCGTCATAAACGAATACCCGTACATCCCGGACATAAGATCCTGTAAGCGGACCTTCTTCCATTTTTTCCATGACACCTTTTAAAATGGAAGGAATAAATCTCTGGTCTATTACACCACCTACTATACAATTATAAAATACCAGCTTTCCTCCACCTTCCAGGTCTATTTCTTCCTTTTTCCGTAGGTTTAGATCAGTGGGCTCAGGTGCGCCTTCATAATATGGATCAATACGCATAAATACCTCGCCGAACTGACCAGCACCTCCTGATTGCTTCTTATGCCGGTAACTGGCGTCAGCCCTCTTCTGAATGGTTTCTCTGTAAGGGATCCTGGGTTTAAATGTTTCAGCTTCAACGCCATAGATCTTCTTAAGCTTCCAGTCAGTCACTGCAAGATGCAATTCTCCCTGACCTGACCATATCAATTGTTTTAATTCCCTGGAGAACTGGATCATAGAAGTTGGATCTTCCTGATTAATCTCTCTTAAACCCTCACTGAGTTTCTCTTCATCATTTTTATCCTTAGCCCTGATGGCAGTTTGCATCCTGGGTTCAGGAAATTCCATGGGCGCATACTCCACGGGAAATTCTTTGGTGTGCAGTGTATTATTTGTATTAGTATCTTTAAGTTTTACAGTGGCTCCAATGTCACCTGCTACGAGTTTATCCACATTTGTTCTGTTCTTTCCATCCATTATAAACAGCTGGTTGATCTTTTCAGAAGTACTTGTAGCCGAATTATAAAGTTCAGTTCCTATTTTTAATTCCCCTGTACAAACTTTGAAGAAGGTAACCTTTCCAAGATAAGGTTCATTGATGGTTTTAAATACAAATAGAGAAGTCTTTGCCTTGGGATCGCATTGCACCTCTTTGCCATCGATGGTTACTTCTGGTTTTCCCTCGATAGCTGAAGGAGCAACGTTATCAATAAAGCCCATAAGACGGCCACTACCCATATTTTTCTTTGCTGAAAGGCAGAATATTGGAAGAACTTCCTGACGAAGCATACCAATTTTCAGGCCTTTTCTTAATTCATCTTCGTCAAGTGAGCCCTTCTCAAAATATAGCTCCATAAGGGCTTCGTCATTCTCAGCAGCTTTCTCTACTAATTCATTGTGCAATTCCTCAGCCTTATCCTTTTCTTCATCCGGTATGGGTAATTTCTCAGGTTTGCCACCACCGGCAGGAAATTTGTAATAAGTCATCTTAAGAAGGTCAATAATACCGTTAAATCCTTCCCCTTGGTTAACCGGGTATTGCATTAATACGACAGCAGAACCGAACCTGTTCTTGATGGATTCCACAGATGATTCGAAATTTGACTTTGGGTGGTCAAGTTGATTTACACCAAATATTACAGGTTTCTGGAACTTCTCTACATAATTCCAGATGAGTTCCGTATTCACTTCCACACCATATTGTGCATTAATAACCATGAGGCATGTATCGGCCACTCGAAGTGAGGATACTATTTCTCCCATGAAATCATCCAGACCGGGAGTATCAATTAAATTGATCTTGTAATCCCTCCATTCGCTATGCATTGATGTGGCATAAACGGAATTACCGCGTTCATGTTCTATCTCATGATAATCAGATACTGTATTTTTATCTTCAACAGCGCCTCTTCGGTTAATCAGACCAGATTCGAATAACATGGTTTCAGCTAGTGTGGTTTTACCTGATTTGGCACTCCCCAGAAGTACTACATTCTTAATGTGCTTGTCATCATAAACTTTCATATCTTTCCATTTTGAGTTAAAAAAATGAGGAGAGCAGGAAGGACTTCCCCATCCCATTAGGGGTGGTAAAAATAGTCCTAAAACGTGAAAAAAGCAAAGCAGATT
>CBDUCT010000003.1:0-32498 GCA_965365715.1 uncultured Cyclobacteriaceae bacterium
ATTTTTTACCTGATTTCATAAATAACTATTTTGATTAAAGAAAATCTATTGAATTTGTTTTATATTTCTAATAAGAAAAATCTGCAAAGAACCTTCCTAAAAATTGAACCACAAAGATATACAATCGACAGGCAAAATATATGGGTAAATGTCATAAAATCACTAAATTATGAAGAATTAATCTGGCTTGGGAAGTCCCTCACTATTAAATATATTTACTGCTTACCTTTACCAGCTTAGAAACACATTATATTTTGATTAAGTTTTTATATATCGCCTTTATATTGTGTTCATATTTATGGGCTGCAGATGAAGGATCTTCGGATAAAAAAGACTATACAGAAATCAGGTCCTGGTACAAAAAAAACAAGGATAAGCCTTTAATCTTTTATCCTTACACCAAAAGTGAATCCCTCAAAGAGAGAACAATTCTTCAGATAATACTTATCCGGCATGGAAATCCCGAGATAAACCGGAATGGATGGTTCAGTTATAAAGGCGCTAGAAATTATATTGAAGCTTATGACACAGTTGGGGTAAGACCAATTATAAAACCGCCGGTGATATTGGAGTCAAATGAAGAAGTAAAGATATTCAGCAGTTCCCTGTTCAGAGCCTATGATACTGCATTGAAGGTTTTTGGTGATGATGCTTCCATCACTGTGGATTCCGCATTCATTGAATTCCAGAGAGAAATAACACCCTTGCCTTTAATATTACCAATAAAAGGTTGGACCGGTATTTCCAGGTTTTTCTGGATGATCGGGCTTCACTCTTCTGATATACCCAGTTTGCGATCTGAAAAATCAAGAGCGGTGATTGATGCTGAACTTTTGGAAAAGGCTGCCATTGAAAACACTAAAGTAATCCTCGTGGGGCATGGCTTTTTGAATAAGTATATCGTTCGTGATTTAAAGAAAAATGATTGGGATCATACATTCAATGGTGGTAGTGATTACCTGGCCGTGCATATAATGACTAAAATCAAGTAAAAACAATCTTTTAAATCATTTCATCCTGAGATTCCTGCCGTTCATCGAGATTTTTTGGGGTTTTTATCATTCTTCCCGAATTTCCCATAAAAATTGAATTATGAAATAAATAGTTATTGCTCTGCCTGAGCAATTATTTATTTGCTTCCCAAATGAAGACAATACATTTCATAGTTACTAGCAATTAAAGTTTATAGTCATGAAAACAAGATATTTAGTATTACTCGCAATTATCCTTATTACAGGCCAGTCCTGTACCATTTTCTCTCTTAATCCCTTGTACCATGAGAAAGATCTGCTTGAAATGCCGGAGGTCCTCGGTCTTTGGGAAGATGCTGATGAAGAAAAAATGTTTGTGTCCTTTGAGAGACTGGATGATAATAAATTTATTTTCAGATACATGGAGGGAAATAAACAAACTGTTGTAGACCTTTTTTCCGGTAAAGAAGAGGCAGAATTGAATATGGAGCATCTGAAAGAACTTAAGTCACAAACCATTTCATTTGAAGCCGGTTTTCTTAAAGTTGGTGATCATTATTTTATAGACCTTTATCCTTATTACAAATATTATGAAGATGATGACCAGGATGAAGAGTATTACCTGTTCAGGAATTTTATTCCAACCCATGCCTTTCTGAAATTCGCCTGGGAAAATGAGGAACTGGTTTTATATATGTTTTCCTATGACAGGCTTCAGGAACTGTTCGAGCAAAACAGGATCAGGATACGCCATCAGCAATTCGATGATTACATTGTCATTACTGCATCAACTGATGAGCTGCAAAAGTTTATCCGGAAATATGCCGATGATGAAAAAGCCTTTGAAGATCCGGAGAAATATGTTAAAATTAGATAAACAATTTTGATATGCTATCCTATGCACAAATCGTCCGGAACAGGTTCTTTCTTCATACCCTGTTCTGGGCCCTTTCATACTATATTCTACTTCAGCATTTTTCTATATCAGATAAAATAACTACCGTTGATCAACTTTTTACCGCTCTGTTTCATATCAGTATTGTATGTGCGGTCTATATCAATTTAAATTTTCTGATCCCCCGTTTTTTAAACAAGCAGAATTATTTAAAATATATATTTTCACTGATATTGTTGTTTGGATTGTTCTACGGGATCCATGTGTTCACCTTTGATGTGTTATCTGAGCTTATTTTCCCGAATTACTACCTTATCGTCTTTTATGATTATATCGAATTATTAAAATACTTCCTCGTATACCTGGGCCTTACTTCTTTATTCGTATTATCAAAATCCTGGATCGACCTGGCTGAATCGAAAAAAGAGCTCGCTGAAAAAGAAAAGGAGCTTATTCATAATGAATTAAAAGCATTGAAAGCACAGGTTAACCCTCATTTCCTTTTTAACAGCCTGAACAGTATATATTCTCTCACACTACAAAAATCAGATCAGGCGCCGGAGGTAATTTTAAAATTATCAAGTGTAATGAGGTACATGATATATGAGGCGAATGAACAGGAAGTGCCGCTCGAAAAAGAAATTGATTTTATAAAAAACTATATTGACCTTCAAAAACTGAGGACAAAAAATCCGGAATCGGTAAACTTGAATATTAAAGGTGAAATAAGGGATCAGAAAATTGCCCCTTTAATATTGATTGTTTTTATTGAGAATGCGTTTAAACATGGCGTCAAAGGAGATACCATAAATCAGTTTATCCGGATCAATGTAATCGTTAAAGATACTGAAATACAGTTTTTTTCAGAAAACAATATAGGGAAGGTCGATGAAATGGATCAAAATGAATTTAAGGGACTGGGTCTGGAAAACGTTAAGCGAAGACTTGAGTTATTATATCATGAAAACCATGATTTGAATATGGCTCATACTCCCGATACATTTGTTGTTGAATTGAAAATTTTACTATGACCTTATTATCCTGTCTGATTGTTGATGATGAACCATTATCCCAGGACGTTTTAAAAAAATTCGTGGAGGATGCACCCATGTTGCGACTTAAGGGAATTTGTTCGGATGCCCTGGAAGCCCTTGATTTCCTTAGAAACAATACCGTCGACCTGATCTTTCTGGATATAAATATGCCCAAGCTTTCGGGCATTAAATTCGTAAAAACGCTTGATAATCCACCACTCATAATTTTCACGACGGCCTATGCAGAATATGCTGTTGAGGGATTTGAACTGGATGCAGTGGATTACCTATTGAAACCCATCGCATTTGACAGGTTCCTGAAGGCTGTGAATAAAGCCATTGAATTACAACAAGCCTGGGAAATTATAGAAAAGAATAAAAGTGAAACAGCTAAAGGGGAACCTGATTACCTGATGATCAAATCAGATAAAAGAATATATAAAATCAATATTGAAGAATTACATTATGTGCAGTCTTATGGCGATTATGTTAAAATCCATACTAAGGAAAAGGTTATTATCGCTTCCGAGACACTGAAAAACATGGAAGAACACTTGAAGGCGCATTGTATCAGGATCCATAAATCGTACCTTGTGAACAGGAAAGCCATTAAATATGTGGAAGGAAATCAAGTCAAAATTCATGATATGATGTTGCCTATAGGGCAGAAATACCGGGATGGTTTTTTTAGAGCATTTAACGGGATGCTATAAACCGAAAAAATTAGCCCTGCAAAACAGGATCATAATTTCTTTTTGCCATATCCACCGCCACCGGGGGTCAATATAACAATAGAATCTCCAGCTTCAACCTGCCTGGCATCGATACCCTGAAGTTTTACTTTTGCACCATTTTTGGTGATTAAATATTGCTGTCCTCTTTTACCTGGTTCTCCCCCTTCCAAACCATATGGCATTTCCTTCCGATGCTGGCTAAGAATGGTAATATCTAATGTATCCAGAAAGGTGATAATTCTTTCAATTCCATCACCTCCATTCCATAAACCCTGACCTCCGGAATGTATACGAATACCAAAACGGTCCAGCCTTACCGGATATCTGAATTCCAGGATCTCAGGATCCGTGATCCTGGTATTTGTCATATGCTGGTGGACTACGCTTGCTCCATGATGCCCATTTATTGCGCCCACACCACCACCAATGGTCTCATAATAGCTGAAGTTAGAATTTCCAAACAGAAAATTATTCATGGTCCCCTGGCTGCACGCAGAAATATTAAAGGACTTCAATAAAGTATCTACCAACCTCTGGCTGGTTTCCGTATTTCCTCCTACTACTGCAGGACATTTATTTAAGTCATCATAAAAATCCGGATTTAAGAATCCGGTGGGCAATTTGATTTCCACTGATCTCATCAATCCCTCATTGAGCGGAATGTCTTCATCTACCAGTAAACGTAAAACGTAAAGGACTGCACTTCTTACAATAGCCGGTGTTGCATTCATATTACCAGGATGTGTTCCCGATGATCCTGTGAAATCGAATATCATTTTTTGATCACTGATGGAAACCTTCACCATGATCTTATGGCCATCGTCAAGCCTTTCCATTGCTTTTAAGCTTCTGGTTTTAAATTTTTTCAATCTTTTTAACAATGCTTGATTGGCATAATCCTTAAGATACTCCATATAGTATTGAATGGCAGATGTTCCATACAAACTGCATAGTTTTTTCAGACCTTCAGAACCAGCCTGAATGGAAGCAAGGGATCCTGTTAAGTCAGCCATGTTTTCTTCAATACTTCTGGTTGGGAAAGGCTCGCTCTTAAGAATCCTGGTTATTCGATCCCAATCAGCCTGCCCCTGATCAATCAGGCAGAAGGGTGCAATTACCTTTCCCTCCTCGGGTAAATTTGTTGCATCAGGGGGCATGGATCCCGGCCTGCTGCCGCCAAGTTCGGCATGATGAGCCCGGTTAGCGACAAATCCAGTCAATTCATCATTCTGATCGAATACAGGAGCGACAAGTGTAATATCCGGAAGATGAGAACCCCCATAACCAGGGTGGTTGGTAATAAATACCTGACCAGGTCTGATCACGAATTTTTCTATTATGCTCCTGACGCATAATCCCAGGCCTCCCAGGTGGACCGGGATATGTGGAGCATTCACGATCAGTTCCCCATCCCGATCCAGAAGCGCGCAGGAATAGTCAAGTCTTTCTTTTATATTGACAGAAAAGGAAGATCTTCGAAGCAAAGCTCCCATTTCTTCTGCGAGGGAAATGAATCGGTTCGTAAAAAGCTCAATTTGAATGGAGTCATCAAAATGGCTCTGGTCCAGGTTGCCAGGGGAAACTTCTTTTTCCTTCTGCCTGAATTCCATGACAGCCTGGTTATGCGTATTGATACTCAAATCCCAGTTATTTTTAAGAACCAAAGCAGTGAACTTACTGATTATCAACGCAGGTCCTTTAATTTCTGCTCCTGTCTCGAGATCCTCCCAGATGTATACGGGAACATCCACCCAGGTATTGTTCAACCAGGATTTCTGATATTTTGCTGGAACAGGTAAGTATTCATCCGCTTGAACGGAGTCTATAACAACATCTTCGGGTTTTTCAGCGGCAATTACCTTTAAGGATTCTATTTCTATTTCCCTGTTCTCAATCCAGTGACCATATATCCTTTCATATTTATTTCTAAACGATTGAGGGATCCTATCCGGATCTTCATAAATGATTTCAAGAGAAGTTTCCTGCCCCATAAACCTTGCGTATATCAGGACTTCGCGTATATAGATATTCTCTTCAGGTATATGTTCTTCCTTCAGCAATTCAACGGCCTTATCCTCTGATCTACGGATAATTTCTTTGAGATTTTCCCTTATTTGTTGATATGTTTTCAGCACTTGTTTAATGTAGAATCTCTCAATTCTTGCATTGCCCATGCCAACAGCACTAAGCAATCCGGCCTCATAGGGTACAAGGATCTTATTGATAGATAAAATTTCAGCAATATCACAGGCATGTTGTCCCCCCGCACCACCAAAAGAGACCAGGGAATATTCAGATGTATCATACCCTTTATTGATCGAGATCTTTCGAATGGCCGTAGCCATTTTTTCATTGACTATCCGAAGAAATCCTTCCAGTATTGATTCAGGATCTTTAAGTTCTGATAATGCATCGCCGGCCAGGGCCTTAAATGCTTTCCAGGCAAGAGTCTTGTTTACAGGAATCCCAAAGTTATGTTCGTCCAGTCTGCCCAGGAGCAGGTTGACATCAGTTATGGTGAATGGTCCATTAGCACCATAGCAGGCCGGACCTGGTTCCGAACCAGCACTTTCCGGTCCTACCGAAAACTTCATACCGTCAAACGAGCAAATAGATCCTCCGCCACTGGCTACTGTTTCAATACTGAGTGAAGGACTGATAATGGTTGCGCCCCCAACCCTGGTTTCATACTGTTATTCATATTTTCCTTCAAAGCGAGCCACATCTGTGCTTGTTCCCCCCATGTCAAAAGATATCAATCTTGGAATATTTGCTCTCCTTCCTGCTTCAGCTGCGCCGACTATCCCACCTGCCGGGCCGCTGAAAAGACTGTCTTTTGGGAGGAAATGTTTATAATCTACCAATCCCCCTGCACTGGTCATAACCTTCAGGTCCCCATCCGGAA
This sequence comes from uncultured Cyclobacteriaceae bacterium, assembly GCA_965365715.1. Taxonomy (GTDB): domain Bacteria; phylum Bacteroidota; class Bacteroidia; order Cytophagales; family Cyclobacteriaceae; genus JAGTVG01. Next base: position 6,540 of record CBDUCT010000003.1, read on the forward strand.
TATTTTCAAATACCTTTAATAAGTAATCCCTTACTTTAGGATCCAGATAAGCATTTACAGTTGCTGTTTCGGTCCTGTTCAGGTAATTGATAACCGGTGCTATCCCGGCTGAGCCCGTAATGTATTGGAACCCTTCTTCCTTTAATTTATTTATTAGTATTTCCTCATGATCCTGGTTTAAATAACTATGCAGAAAAGAAATGGCAATAGATTCAATTTTATTCTTTCGAAGCTTCTTTATTATGGTATTTATATGACTTTCATCCGGTTTATTTATACAATTTCCTTTAGCTGACATTCTTTCCTGAATTTCATGAACAACCTCATAAAGTGGTTCTTTATCCGGTATGTTTAAACTGAAAATATCCGGTCTTTGCTGATCACGAATAAGCAGGAGATCTTTAAAACCTGAAGTAACTATCAGTGATGTACGGGCACCTTTCCTTTCCAAGAGGGCATTGGTCCCAATTGTAGAACCCAGCCGCATATTTATCCCTGGCAATTTTTCATTTAAAGCCGTACCCGTTGCCAATCTTGCAGCAAGTATTGGAGCCGCTTCACCAGCGGATATTTCAAAATCAAGAACGTCTTTTATATTTATGGAAAGATCATGATCAACTTTAATCGTTTGATTTGAGAAATCTATATGAAGAACTTTTAAGGCATCATGCTTTTTACCGAGGATCCTGAAACTATATCCATTGAATATACTTTTTTCTATCCCCCAATTAATTCTCACCTTAAAAGCTGAGGGTGAGATCTGTTCAAGGATCCTTCCTCGAAGGGCACTTTTACTTAGTACCTTCAGTCTGGATCTTTTACCCTGTGGATCATGGGCAATACAATCCGTAAATGTTCCACCGGTATCAATCCAAATATTCCAAATTGCTTTGTGCAACATTTACGAATCAGAGCTATTAATTAATGGTAATAAATTCAATCTTTTTAGTTTATCAAAAACTACCTGAGGAGTAAGCCATTGCATACAGGCAAAATCACCTCTGCTACAATTTCCCTTTCCGAAAATAGTACAAGGCCGGCATGAAAGTTCTTCTTTGGATATTTGAAAATCTCTATCTATTTCTTGCTGATAAGCCTGAAAACCTGTAAATGGATGTGTGGCTCCCCAAATAGAAATCGTTGTAACACCTAAAAGAGATGATAGATGCATATTCGAAGAGTCCATGGTTATCATTAATTGCATACGTTGTATAAGGGCCATTTCAGAACCCAGAGATAGCTTTCCTGCCATGCTAAAACACCTTTTACAACCTGCACTAATTCTTGTCAGCAATGACACTTCTTCAGTACCTCCACCAAAAAGATATATTGTTGCGCTTGTTCTTTCTTCAATCATTTTTATTAGTTCCAGTGTATAGCTTTCAGGCCATGTTTTCAATTTGTGTAATGAAAAAGGGGCCAGACCTATTCGAAAAATCTCTCCAGGATTGGTTTCATTTATAAAAGATTGTGCTTCATTTTCGAATGTTTCATTTAAAATGATGACAGGAATGGAAGGATATTCAAATTCAAAATCTAGAGGGTTGAACACATCAAGATATCTCTGAAAAGTACTTTTTAACCTTTTAAAGGTAGAACCTCTAATCAGTTTCTTTTTTTCAGCTCTGCCTTTATCAATGCCTGACACTGAAATGCCAGACAATGAAAAAAGTAAATTTAAAATCCTTGATCTTAACACACCGTGAAGGTCAATAACATGATCAAAAGATGCTAATGATTTCAAGTCAACAAAAAGCTTCAATAATCCCGTAAATCCTTTATAATTGTTCTGAAAATCACATTGAAAGACATTTAGTCTCGGTATGTTTTCAAAAAATGGTTGATAGAAAGGACGGGTTGCGATCGTAATGGTCAGATTACTATTTGAAATTAATAGGCCCTTTAATATCGGAACGGTCATGGCTACGTCTCCCATGGAAGAAAAACGAAAGACGAGAAGATGTATGCTTTTATTTTGTGATGAATCAGTAATCTTCGTATGATTTTTCTTCAAATAAATCTGAGTTCGTTTTTAGATTGATCTCTTGTTTGATTTTGGCACGAATGTCGTTATTGAAGTAAACCATCCTGGCAGTTTCAATAAATTCGGAACCAAAATCTTTATTCTTCTCCAATTCCCTAATCCTGTCTTCAATTTCCCACAATTTTAGATTTATATCCAGCAACTTCCTGTATAGAGGATCATCTCTCTTAACTATCAGACTAGCTACTTTTTCAAGCAATGAATACTCCTTGCGTATATTTTTAAGTTTTTCACTATCCTGAATCTTATTGAGTTTTATTTCAAGAATACTCAATTTATCAATCAGCTCACCGTTAGAAACTTCTATTTTCATATAGATCTAGATAAAGAAGTCTAAAATTAATCAAAATAATAATCATTCTATTATAACCGCCATTTAATAGCCGGTTAATAGTTTAATAATAAATCTTAAGCCATTTCCAGGGGTTTTGGTAATATTCCCATTGATCAGTCGTGTGAACATATATTCCAGATCCTTGTCTTTACCGACTCTGTTAATTATAAATCGAATAATCCCCGGATAGGAGGCTAATGTATACATGATTTTGCTGAAAGATAGTGTTGATCCCAGTTTTTGATAAACAGCCTGGTCATACTGCCTGTTATAGATTGCAGAGTAGTTGGCTGATTTTATACTTTTCATTACGTGTTCAGCTGCGAACTTTCCACTATACATAGCATGACCAATGCCCTCACCAAATAGGGGTTCAATAAGATTGGCGGCATCACCAGCTAAGAGATAGTTATTACCTGATATACTTCTTTTTCTTCCACCCAGGGAAAGGGGGTATCCGTGGATGTCAGATATTTGACGTGCATTTTTAAAACGTTCCCTGAAATAGGAGTTTTCGTTTATATATTTCTTCAGTATTTCTCTGAGGTTAATTTTTCTTCTGGATACAATATCACTCCGTAAACCTAATCCGACATTGGCCTGCTTTCCGGTTAGAGGAAATATCCAGAGATACCCCGGGGCAAGTTCTTTTAAGTAATGAAGTTCAATATATCCATCCTCATTTAATCCCTCGATATTTTCAAAATAGGCACGAACTCCTGCTGCCTGATGATTTTTGGATTGCCTTTTTCCATTTAACTTATGTACAAGAGCATGGCGTGATCCTGTAGCCAGAATCAGGAGTTTTGTCCTCAAATAATTTTCATCAGAACAGATAATGTCAATCCCCCCCGGTTTTTTATTTAGATCTGTAACACTTTTATGTTGCACGATCTCTATGTACTGATTATTATTTATTTCCTCATAAAGGAAGTTGTCAAAATCGATCCTTCGGCAAAGAGCCACTTCAGTCATGGTATCGCTGATCATAGTTTCAGCCCTTACGGTCACTTTTTGATGCTCAGGACCAAAAAAATGAACTCCACCCCCAATTAATTTAAAATCGGAATTTGCGAAACGGTCGAATACTCCTGATCCCATCTGTTTTAAGACAGAAAGACCAAATCCCCCGATACAATCACCGCAAATTTTATCCCTGGGAAATGATCTTTTCTCTATCAAGGTCACCGGGACCTTGTTTTTAGCCAGAAAAAAGGCAGCTGTCATTCCCGCAGGACCGGCACCAACTATAGTTATATCACTTTCCCTCATAAAAAAGTTAAAATGTTCAATTAAAAATACAATGTAAGTTTAATTAAATCAGTGCTGAAACGTTATATATAAAATTATCTAATTTTGAAGTTGATTTCAGGAGCCATGAAAAAGTTATTCTTAATTCTTACGATCATCCTAGTTGTTATTATAGGGACCCTGATTGTCCTTCCAATACTATATAAAGATGATATAAGATCAGCCATCGATTCAGTAATTTCGAAAAATGTTGAGGCAAATGTTTATTTCGATGAAAATAAAATTGGTGTTTCAATAATCAAGAACTTCCCCAATCTCACCTTAACACTTGAAGATTTTGGAATAGTGGGTGCAGGAATTTTTAAAAATGATACGCTGGCGGCCATCGATGCTTTTAATCTGACGATTGATTTAAAGAGCCTGATATCCGGTGAGCAGATTAAACTTAATTCTATCAATCTGGTTAATCCGAGAATAGTGATACTTGTCAATGAAGATGGGGAAGCGAACTATGATATAATGATAGAAAAAGAAGCAGAGGTTGAGGAAGTGCAGGACGAAAAGGATCCTGGAATGGAGATTTCAGTCGATGAATGGAATATTGATAACGGAAAAGTAGTTTATTATGATTATGCCAGTAATCTTTTGATTGCTCTGGATGGATTGAACCATTCAGGATCAGGTGATTTTTCTCTGGAAGTCTTTGATATCAGTACAACCACATCCATTGACAGGATGATGGCGAGCTATAATGAAATCGAATACCTGAAAAATAAGGAACTCAAAGCAGATCTTGTCCTTCACGTTGATATGGTTAAAAATCAATATTCCTTCGGTCAGAATACTATTTCAATAAATGATTTCAACTTCGGTTTTGAAGGTTTCCTTGAAGTATTATCAGACCAGTATAATATGGATATTTCTTATCATGGGAAAGATAATTCAGTTAAAAGTATTTTATCACTTATTCCAAGGGCCTATTCTGAAGATTTTAAAGATATACATGCTGAGGGTAATCTGGATTTTCAGGGACAGATTAAAGGCATTTACAGTGAATCACAGAATAAAAGTCCAGCCTTCAATCTCAGAATGTCCACTGAAAATGGCCAGATCCAATATCCTGATCTTCCAGAGGCTCTCGATAATATCCGGTTTGATCTGAGCGTAGAAAATCAGACAGGGAATTTGGAGCAAACTGTGATCGATTTTCGTGATGTACATTTTGAAATAGGTGATAATCCCATTGATGCTTCAGTGAAGATCAACAATTTGTCCGACTATGATCTGAAGGCCTCCATTAATGCTGATTTAGATCTTAATAATATCCTGAGAATATTTCCGGTAGAGGAAACAGAACTCAGCGGAAGAATTGAGACGGACCTCGTTATTGAGGGTGTCTATGATACGGTAAATCATACTATTCCGGTATCCGGGGAAGTAATAGTTGATAATTTGTATTACAAATCAAAAGATTTTCAACAGGGCTTTACGATATCCTCATCTGATGTTACACTTGATGACAAACGAATTGATGTAGAAACCTTTGAAGGAAATATCGGAAATAGTGATTTATCACTGAAAGGGTATATTCAGAACTATATTGATTATATTCTTCATAAAGAGGCCATACTAGTTGGTGAATTTGATTTTAATTCTGAATTTTTTGATGTAAATGAGTGGTTAGCAGAAGGATCCGGTGAAATCAATGAAAAATCAGAATCAGATGCGATAGAAGATTCCTTATCTTATTCATCATACAAAATACCTCAGAACATAGATTTTATCCTTGAATCAAAGATTAAAAAAGTTTTATATGACAATCTTGAACTTAATGATTTTTCAGGTCAGGTAGTCGTTCGTGATGGAGCAGTACAATTCAATGACGTAGGCTTCAACAGCCTTGGTGGTCAGTTTAACCTGGCAGGATCCTATGACACGAAACCCGAGGATAAATCCAGTTATGATTTTAACCTGGATATTGAAAAGCTTTCAATTCCTGAATCATATAAACACTTCATGACTGTTAAAATGCTAGCCCCAATCGCAGAAATTATGGAAGGAAATTTTTCATCCAGTTTCAAACTTAAGGGAAAATTAGATAAAGACTTGTCACCAGATCTTTCTACAATGTCAGGACAGGGCATTTTGAATATAGCAAATGCTGCCATCAGAGGATCAGATTCAGAGGTAATATCGGGAATTACCAGTGTATCTAAACTAACAGACCAAAGTGCGGATGTAAGTCTGACCAATGTAATACTAAACTCAGAAATTGAAAATGGAAGGGTATTTATCCAACCTTTCAATGTCAGCTTTGGAGATAATAATGCACTCATTGCAGGAAGCAACGGACTTGACGGCTCCCTCGATTATGATGTAAAACTGGATGTGCCCCAGGAAATCATAAACACTGCAGGATCTCTTCTTACTTCTATTTCCGGTCAGGAAATAAATGTTAACTCAGAAGATGTGAAACTGAATATTAAAGTAGCTGGAGATTACAATAGTCCGAAGATCAGTATTCTTGGTGCTGAAACCGGTGAGAACAAAAAAGCGGCCGAGGAAGCCTTGAAAGCCAAGGTTGAAGAAGAGAAAGAAAAGGCTTTGGTAGAAGCAGAAAAACTTCTCGAAGCAGAAAAGGAAAAGGCTCCAGAAGAAGTCCAGAAAATTATGGAAGAACATGAGGAGGAGATAGAAAAGGCGAAGACAAGGTTGAAGAAGTTCTTTAAAAAAGATGGTGGAAGATAATTGGATATTTGGTTTTGAAAATTCTTTGAATTGATGTGAGATTGCACAAAATAAAAATTGAAAACACCTAATAAAGCGGCAGGATTTGAAATTATATCCTGTGAGATTGATTACTTTTTTGATTTAAGACGAATTCTTGTACGTGCTACATCAACTTCGCTGATCGGATCATTGACTTTAGCAAAACTAGTCCTGATATAAGTTAAAACCGCAGCAATTTCTTTGTTGGTAAGATAATCAGCTTTGGGCATTTCATCTTCATAGGCGATTCCATCAACCACGATGGCTTTGGTCATACCATTAATAATGATCTCAATCAGATGATCCTTATCAGCTCCCACCCATTCTGCATTTTGTAATGTAGGATAGATGTTTGGGACACCTTCACCATTTTCCTGATGGCATTCCATACAGTGTTTCTTGTATACCAATTCCCCATTCACTTTGACTTCTTTCGGGGAAGCCTTTTTTGAGGCAGATTTTGCTACAGGTGTATTGTTATTGCCAGTGTTGCAAGCAAACAAAATGATACACACGAATCCTAACCATAAATACCTCATACCCTGCAAACTTATATAATTTTTCTTTCTATTGGCATGGTCATACACCGCGGACCACCCAATCCTCTGGAAAGTTCAGAAGAATCTATTTCCAGAACCTCAACACCATTATCCCTCAATGCCATGTTGGTAAGTTTGTTCCTATCATAAGAGATAACCCTTCGGGGTCCGATAGCAAATACATTGGCCCCGTCATACCATTGTTCCCTGGATGCAAAATCAGGATGGCCATACCCGGTTTTTACAACCTCCAGATGTGGAATCTCCAATTTCAGGATCGATATTAGTGACTTTTTTATAGATTCTCTGTGTATTTTAATTTCGTTATTGTCCGAAACCGAATCCAACTTGTAAACAAATGTTTCAAGGAGGGTATCCATAGCTTCAGGATAGGTCACTATAAGGTTTTCATCAATAATGGAAAATACAGTATCAAGGTGCATAAAGTTTCTTTTAGAGGGAAGCTTAACTTCATAAACCCTTTCTACGGTTCCTTCCGCCAAAACCCTTTTCGCCACTTTTTGAATTGCTCTTGATTCTGTTCTTTCAGAACATCCTATGGCAAGAACCTTAGGTGAGATAACAATAACATCACCTCCTTCGATGGTCGGGCAATCATTAGTTTTGGAATCACCCGGGAAAACCTCATGATAGAAATCCTTGAATTCGGGATGATTGGTAAATATCAGTTTCAATATGTGCGATTCAAACTGCCTTCCTGAGTATTTCATGTTGCTGGATATAACCCCGTTTTGTATAACTGCGGCAGGATCACGCATAAAGTACAAATTAGGACTGGGGTATATCAGGTAATCTTCCTCCTTCAATTTAGCATTTTTAAAATTTGGAAGCTTTTTTTTGATCTCCTTGACCCTCAGACCTACGATTAAAAGATTAATTGTTTCGGCTGTGGAATACGTTGAGATAATATCTTCCGATATGTTCCGTTGATTAGCCTGACTCAGCGCATCTTTTAATATGGAATTCTTCAGATGTTCGTCAACCAGAATATCAAGGAGTAATTGACGGAGCCTGTACACTTTAGCATCCGTTACATTTTTTATCAGGTTGGTATATTCATCATGTTCCTTCTGCATAGACTCAAGATACGGAACATCTTCAAAAAGTAATTCGCTCGTATTCTGTGGGGTTAATCGTTCGATTTCCCAACCGGGACGATGCATGATCACCCTTTTCAGGGTTCCGAATTCAGTATATAATCTTAGGTTCATATTAAAAAATATTTAGGAAACAGATCAACAATCTGAACTATCTGTAATTAATTTCACAATCTTTTCAAGATATATTCTATCGGTTTTATTGAAAGAGTCCATCTGAGCACTATCAATATCAAGCACAAAAATCACCTTTTTTTTGGAAAAACCCGGGATTACTATTTCGGATTTAGATTCCGAACTGCAGGCAATATGACCCGGAAAAGAATTCACATCGGGAACAATTATACTGGTTTGCTCTGCCCACGCTTTGCCGCACACCCCATTTCCATAGGATATTCTTGTACAGGCTACCGGACCCTGGTATGGACCAAGTACAAGTTCATTGTTTTTAACTATATAAAATCCTACCCATAGATGCTTAAATACAGATTTCAGTACAGAGGATACATTGGCCATATTGGCAATCAAATCAATTTCACCCTCAACTAAGGATTTAATTTGAGGCAGAAGAAGTCTGTATTTTTCTTCCGGGGTTGAACCCTCCGCGGGAATGTTAAGATCTTCAGCCATTTACATTTTTAAAAAAAAGGATTTCATCTTCAAAGATCTTGTTTTTATTGATCAGTGATGCGTGATATAAATCAGGGGCCTTGATACCTTCCCCAAAAGTATTATTGGATACAAAAACCCTGGCTTCATCCCAGAGATTTTTTGAAATGAAAGAATTAATTAAATGTGAGCCACCTTCTATCAAAACCGATTGAATTTTCTTTTTATATAAATCTGATAAAATTTCCTCGATCAAATTTTCACTATTAAGTTTTATCCATTTAATGTTTTTCTCATTCCCTGATCTCTTATAGTTATAGACTATTGTTGGCTGGGTTCCATCAAATAAGAAAAAATCAGCTGGTACTTTCAAATTCGGATCCACTACAATTCTTAAAGGTTGTTCTGAATTACCGGGCCAGTCCCTGATATTAAGTTTTGGATTATCATGGAGGGCTGTGTTTGCGCCGACCATTATAGAATCTTCCTCAGCTCTCCATTTGTGGACAAGTTGCCTTGAATATTCATTACTGATCCATTTCGAGTCACAATTCTTCCTTGCAATAAACCGGTCAATGGTCTGCGCCCATTTAAGGATAACATAAGGTCTCTTTTTAGAATAATAGGTAAAAAAACGTTTATTCAGATTTGATCCTTCTTCTTCATTAATTCCAACAGTAACCTGTAAAGAGGCCGCTCTCATTTTTTCGATTCCCTTGCCACAAACCAGGGGATTTATATCAAGATTTGAGATGTAAACACTCCTGACTCCATGGCTGATCAATAAATCTGAACATGGCGGGGTATGGCCATGATGTGAACAAGGTTCTAATGTTACATAGACTTCGCTTCCCTTAATTTCGTCTTTATCATTGACACTATTAACAGCATTCACTTCAGCATGGGGGCCTCCATAATGCTGATGCCATCCTTCTCCTATGATCCTGCCTTCTTTTACAATAATACAGCCCACCATTGGATTTGGGCTTACTTTACCCAAGCCAAGGTGAGCCAGTTCAAACGCCCGATCCATATATTTTTTTTCCAAGCCTCGGAATATTACAATGAAATACTTAGGAAGTTTACAAATTAGTCCAAAACTATTACCTTTTTATGACCAAAGAAAAATAATAATTGTTTTAATTAGGCCATGTTCAAAGAGAGAACCTATACCGGCAGGGAAATCTACAAAGAGGTTTCTGAAAACCTGGAGCCATTATGGGGTCAGGAAGCTTATCCTTTATCGAAATTCGTTCTGACAGAAGTTTTTGATATTAAGTGGATGGACCTGATATCCTCAATTTCCGTCGAAATGGATAAAAACCTTGCCGTTCAATTAGAAAAGATAATTGAGCGGCTTTTATTAATGGAGCCTGTTCAATATATCCTTGGATATACTTACTTTCTTGAAAGGAAATTTAATGTTTCACCGGAGGTGCTCATACCACGACCAGAAACGGAGGAACTGGTGCACACAATCATCAGGATTTTTAAACATCAGAATCCAGAGATTCTTGATATTGGTACTGGATCAGGTTGCATTGGCATCTCCCTTGCTCTTGAATTAAAAGTAAGTTCATTTACAGGAGTTGATAAGTCAGCTTTGGCCCTTAAAGTGGCAGAAGAGAACGCCCGGAGGTATGGGGTAACCATAAATAGCCTTCATCTTGATATTCTTAAAGATAAAATCCAGCATCCGGGATTTAATATAATTGCCAGCAATCCACCTTATGTGAGACCATCCGAGCGCAAATTAATGAGAAAGAATGTCCTGGATTACGAACCATCGGAAGCTCTGTTTGTTCCGGAAGAAGATCCTCTGATATTCTACAAAAAGATAGTTGCCAATGCTGAAGAAATATTAAGACCGGATGGAATGCTGTTTTTTGAGGTAAATGAAATGTATGGGGAAGTAGTAAAAAATTTGCTGTTAGATTCAAACTATAAGAATGTTACATTAAACCGGGATATCCACGGGAAAGATCGATTTGTTTATGGTATAAAATAGTACCATAAATCCTAGTCCGGCATATAATCGATTTCCCAAACAATAGAGTATTTTGCTTTTTCAGTTTCTTCGTGGTTAGGAATCATATCTGTCGTATAAGGTCCTCCAGGTTCATCTATATACAAGGGGACCGTACCAAGTAAATCGTTAGAGCTGAGGTAATCATAATCCCATACCTCCAGGTCAATTTGTATATTTGGCACAAGGTCAAAAAGTTTCACATCTATTGTGGTTGAACCGGGATTAATAGACTTATACAGATGATTTTCAGGCCAGATTTTTTCTTCATTAACGACAAAGTATAATTCATCAAACCCAACTTCATCCGTAACAAAACAATTTAGTTGCAAAATTTTAATGAAAAGTTTTCTCTCATCAGCCATCAATTATAAAAAATGTTATAATATTATATCTTAAAAGTATTAAAAAATCCAAAAATCTACGAAAATGAAGAGAACATTTATTTTATTCTCCTTATTATTTATAGGGAATCTTGCCTATAGCCAGGATCCTCTTATTGATGAAAACGATTCAACTGTAGGATGGAAGGTAAGAGGCAGGGTTGGACTGGGTTTCAGTCAGGTGGCTTTATCCAACTGGGCTGCCGGTGGAGAGAACGCCTTTAGTGGTACAGCTTATCTGAGGATGGCTGCCGTGTACAAGAAAGATAAAACCAATTGGGAAAACTATCTTTCTACGATCTATGGTCTGCAGAAACAAGGTGACAACGATGTTCAAAAGAATGAAGATAATATCGAGTTGATATCAAAATATGGGCATCAGGTATCAAAGAAATGGTATTACACGGTAAACCTCAATTTCAGAACCCAGTATGCACCAGGGTATGCCACACCAGAGGATTCAGTAAAAATATCTGACTTTTTTGCACCGGCCTATTTAAACCTGGCTACTGGCATGGACTTCAAACCCAATGATAATTTCAGCCTTCTTCTGGCACCCGTGAGCGGAAAATTCACATTCGTTATGGATGATTTTTTATCATCGATCGGTCAATTTGGCGTCGATCCGGGAAAAAAGACAAGGTCTGAATTTGGGGGCACTATACAGATGATCTATACCAAACCAGATATTATAAAAAACGTAAGCTTAACGACCAACCTGGATCTGTTTTCAAATTATCTGGAAAATCCTGAAAAGATAGATGTTAACTGGCAGCTATATATTGATTTCAAGGTTAATGATTTTCTTTCCCTCAGTCTCAATACACACTTGATTTATGATTATGATGTGAAATTTGTAGAAATACAGGATGGGCAGGAAGTGGTAACAGATAAGGTACAATTTAAAGAGGCATTTACTTTCGGACTGGCTTTTACCTTTGATGCGAAATAGAAGCTAAAGGAAAACTATGATCTGGACAGCAAGTCTGGTTTTTACCTTTGATGCGAAATAAATTTCAAGAATCAGGATATTTTGAGGTATTTGCTTCTGATGCGAACCAGGGTATAAGCATTTACCATGGTCAGATAAAGATTGCAGGATTTTATGTTTGAAAAGAGGTAGGCTACACCGAAAGCACTATTTCGTAACCGCTATATTTTCGGAGGTTGATTACCCGATTATCTGACATCATCAAATACTGCCCGCGTATCCCATTCAATTGTCCATGAAATGAAGGCTCTTTGTCAAGATTAATGCTTTTTATTTTATCAGGATAGACTTTTACGGGATATTCAAAGGTATAGATTTCGTTTTCATCCGGAAGGAAATATTCCTTAAATTCTGGTGATAACAATCCGGAAACCCTCATTTTATCTTCCATAAGGTCAACAGAATGATCCATATCATTTTTTAACATTTTCTGCCAGTTGGTTTTATCGCTGAGGTGGTTTTTCAGTTGAGTCTCGATTAACCCCGCTATTTGCCTGTATGGTGTGAGTGCAAACTTTATGGTTTTCCAGGCTCCCTGGTCAATCCACCGGGTGGGTATCTGGTCTGTTCGGGTTACGCCAACCTTTATCCCGCTTGTCAGTGCAAGATATACCATATGAGGCTGGTTATGATTTTTCTCCTCCCATTCCGGATCCCTGCCTTTGCCTTCATGCGACATACATAGTTCAGGCCTGATAATACACTCCGAATTCAGGGGGGAATTCATAAAACAGGGATAGCAAAATCCTTGTCCAAATGCTTTTTTTATCTTCCTTCCACAAGCCACACAATTAATGATGCCTGTAAATTGGATATTGATTTTCTGGTTGATGAAAGAATTCATCAAAACTTCTTCTTCCCCAAGCTTGAGAAAATATTTTACCGGGGAGCTATGCTCGGTACGCATTTTGGATAAATTATCCTGCCATTCCATAATAGTTATAGGTATATATATTTTTAGGAAATCCTAAATTACCAATATTCTTCAAATTTATGTGAAAGCTTAAACTATTCAATACCATTTCTGGGGCAAATACAAGCCTCAAAAAATTTAAGTAACATATCAATCTCCCTCTTTCTTGCTTTTCAGGCCATAAACTCCCAATTTTAATTCAGGTTTCACTTAATGAACTATATTATGAAAATAGGAGTTTTACTTTCCGGAAATGGTGTATTTGATGGATCAGAGATCCACGAAGCGGTTTTCACCCTTTTAGCCATAGATGAGAACAATGCTGAGGCTGTTTGTATTGCCCCGAATATAGATCAGCATCATGTATTAAATCATATCACAGGTGATGAAATGGATGAATCCAGGAATGTTCTGGTTGAATCAGCAAGAATAGCCCGTGGCAATATTCGAGATCTGAAAGAAATCACTTCAGAAGATATCGATGCTTTAGTACTGCCTGGAGGCTTTGGAGCGGCTAAAAACCTAACAAAATGGGCTTTTGAGGGACCAGACGGGGATATACTTCCTGATGTCAAACGCATTATCAATGAAATGGTCCATCATGGAAAACCTGTTTGTGGATTGTGTATGGGCCCAACGGTTATTGCAAAGGCCTTAGAAGGAACCGGTGTTAAGGCTGAATTGACTGTGGGGAGTACTGAAGCTCCTTCTCCTTATGAAATAGATGCCATCAGTGCGGGAATGGAGAAAACAGGAGCCCATGCTGTAATGAAAGAAGTAACGGAGATAATGGTTGATGAATCGAATAAGATCGTTACAGCACCCTGCTATATGATGGAGGCGCGCATTTCACAGATCAGGGATAATATAAAAATGGCTATTGATAAAACTATTGAACTGGTTTAATCCTTTTACCGGGATTATTCAATACCCTAATTTAATAATTTACTGATCAAATCCTGATTCATTGAAATCAATCATCCCAATAATATTTGAGGATAATCATCTTCTTGTGGTAAACAAACCCGCCGGGATCCTGGTTCAAAGTGACCGTACCGGGGATGAGAGCCTCCTTGATATAATGAAAGAATATATCAAGGTCAGCTATAATAAACTGGGAAATGTTTTCCTTGGTTTACCTCACCGGCTTGACAGACCGGTCAGCGGAGTAGTTGTCCTGGCGAAAACCTCAAAAGCTCTGGAAAGAATCAATGAGCAATTCAGAAAAAAGCTGGTGGAAAAGATATACTGGGCACTTACCCATTCCTCTCCTCCCGAAATGAACGGAACTTTAACACACTGGCTTATCAAGGACCATAAAAGAAACTTGGTATCTGTGACCAAAAAAAAGAAGAAAAATGCGGTAAGAGCTGAGCTGGATTATAAAGTAATTGGCAAGATCTCCGACGAACATTTAATAGAGATAAAACTTATTACCGGCCGGTTTCACCAGATCAGGGTACAACTAAAATCCGTTGGATGCCCCATTGTCGGGGATGTCAAGTATGGTTTTCCAAAACCCAATAAAGACGGTTCCATATGTTTACACGCCAGGAGGATACACATTATGCATCCTGTAAAAAAGGAGGAGCTGGTGTTTGAAGCTGACCTTCCCAAACAGAACTGGCAAAATTTTCAGTCTTTTACAGGATGATCATTTGAGATTATTTTCAATCAATCATGATATTAAAACCTATCAGGGAAAATTATAATCAAGGGCCTGAAAAATCATATATTAAAATCTTACAGATCTAATCAGACCTGATTGAAATAACTTTAAATATTAAGGGATCACCCTGGTCACGAAAGTTTCCCGTATTCATTTTTTTTAATCTATAAACAGTTAAATCCGGAATATCTTATCGCACATTTCTATTTAATTGAATACCTGATCCCGGCATATATATTTCTTCCGAAAATTGGTCCCCAGGCCATTGAACTATCAAAATATGGGCCGAATGGATCTTCGGACGCAAGAATCGGATCTTTTTGTGTATAATTCAACAAATTCTCAACACCAACATAAACATTGAGCTTTTCCAGCCATGTCTTACTTACCTGAAGATTCATCACGGGAAATCCCGGTGAATACTCTGACAGTCGATAAGGTTCAGGATTATTATACGTATCCGGGATACGTTTCTTTCCTTGCCAGTTCATTGTGTAGTCAACCTTCCAGTATTTTCGGGATTCGTAGGCCAGGTTTATAAAAAACCTGTGCCTGCTTAGAAGCGGCTTTAATCTCAGATCTCCATCATAGGTAGTTTTGACATCAAACCACCGGTATGCCAGTCTTACATCA
The DNA here is from genome assembly GCA_965365715.1 of uncultured Cyclobacteriaceae bacterium. Lineage (GTDB taxonomy): Bacteria > Bacteroidota > Bacteroidia > Cytophagales > Cyclobacteriaceae > JAGTVG01. The sequence continues at coordinate 21,819 of CBDUCT010000003.1, forward strand.
AACCGTTTGACCAGTTCGTAATCAACCTGTCCCTGAAAACTATTACTATATGACTCCCCTTTCAGATTATAAAATATCACTTGTTGAGGGTTCCTGTCCAGGTCTACCACGATCTGATTTTCAAAATTCGTTCTGTAAAAATCAAAACTGAAAAATCCATCCCTGTATCCCAGTTCAAACTCATGGGTGAAGTTTATCCCATAATTCCATGCGATTTCGGGCTTAAGGCCATATGGATAATTGTTTTCTTCTCCTTCAATAATGAACTGTCTTGAACTGGACAGATATCCACTGTTCTCTGATATTATGTTAGCGGTTCGCTGACCCCTGCCTGCTGATAACCGTAGTACATCCTGGTCGGACAGCGCATATCGAACATGTAATCTCGGGGTAACGAAAGTGCCAAAAAGATTGTGATGATCAATCCTGAGGCCCGCGACTGTTGTGAATTTATCAAGATGTGTATAGGTATATTCAAAAAACGCACCGGGAACGATCTCCTTCCGGTCATATTCTTTTACGCCAAGCACTTCCTGATAATCATCATACTGAATGCTTACACCAGTCAGGATCTTATGGTTGGTGTTGGAGATCATACTCTGGTACAGTACGTTTCCGTATAAACTGTTCTGGGAGGCGTCGTACCTGGTAAGACCGAAATAGGAATCCTGATCATGAACTGCACCGGATACTTGAATTCCAAAACTTTGCCAGGGTTTGCCGGTATTCACTTTTCCAATTTTAGCCCAGCCTTCAAGCCTGTTGATGCCAAGGTCCATTCCCCATAAGTTTGTAGTTCCTTTGTCCGTTTCGGGATCAAAATCTAACTGACCTCCGGTCTTTTGTATCCAGGTTCCTTTTATACCTGCTTCGAAATGTAGTCCGTTGTCTTTTCTCAATTCCCATCGGTTCAGCAATACGCCCTGCCTGGATAAGGGCATATCCATAAATCCATCCTCATTTCTATCATGCTTTATCCTGTTCATACTTCCATGAACCAGGACAGCAGACTTCAGGTCCTCTGAAACATCAATCCTGACATTGGCATTGGCTTCGAACCTGCCGCCCTGGTTTACATAGCCATTTAATAACAGGCGGTCCATATATTCCGGCTTTTGCAGGTTCACGTTAATCTGCCCGGCTATACTTTCAAATCCGTTGATCACCGAACCTGTCCCCTTGATCACATGAATGCTTTCTATCCATGTTCCTGGTATGAAAGTAAGTCCATAAACAGAGGACAAACCCCGGATGTCGGGCATATTTTCCCGTGTAATCTGGATGTTTGGACCGGCAAGCCCTAACATCTGAATTTGCCTTGTTCCAGTGATGGCATCTGTGAATGATACATCTACAGAAGGATTGGTTTCAAAACTTTCACTAAGGTTACAACAAGCGGCTTTCAACAATTCCTTGCCGGAAACCACTTCCACTTTCCTTGAGTCCATAAAATCAATCTCGGTGCTTTTTTGACGATAGACTATTTCAACATCATCAAGTGTTTCTGTTCCGCTAAGCATTATTTGTAAAGTACCGGATCCTTGTACCTGTATTGTATCAGGGCTGTACCCGATAAAACTGGCAATTAGATAATTTTTCCCTTCAATTCGATCTAATTTAAAGTAACCAGTTTCGTCGGCTGTAGTACCTGTTTGTGTGTCGAGCCAATACACATTAGCCCCAAGCAAAGGAAGCTCATCACCTTGAGAATCCACTCCTTTTATATACCCCTCCACGTAGTCGTTCTGTTGCGCATGGAGTTGGGATATGGATATGACAAATACGCATATATACCAAATATGTCGCATAATATTAGTGTTTATGCGCTCCGTCGTCGTATTGGCAGCACATGGGAAGCTTATTATAAGCTTTTTCTTCGGCTTTTACTTTATCTGTACTATGGCCCCGTTCCGCAATGGCTTTATGGATATCCATTAATTCTACCTTGTCAGGATTATAAATAACCGTTAACATTTCCGTTTCTTTATCCCATACGGCTTTTTTAACGCCCTTGATCAAAGCTCCATTTTCAATGCGGTCTTTACACATACCGCAAACGCCCTCCACTTTAAACTCCGCAGTTTCTACATCTCCGGATGCAGGATATGCTTCAGCAGGAAGGATGAGTGTGATTAAAAAAATTGATAAGTATATTGTTTTTATAAAAGATTTCATCTGTTTAAGTTTTTAATTGTAAATAATTATATCCTGAACCACTAGCGGTTCACAATCAATAAATATCAATTAAAAACTATCCGTAGAAAGTAAAATTTGAGTTTTTCAACCAGATTGGAATATCTTCCGGGGGTGGGGAATTGCAGATCTTAAGAGTAACTTTTGCATGATCTTCATGATCAATGGATCTGATCGAAGCAATCTCTATGATTTCCAGCAATGGTGCTTTAAAAACAGAATTATCAGACTGAACCAGTTGATCCTCCGGGCTGAACTGGAATATCATTGTTTCATTACCACAACAGCCCATATCCATACCAGTATCATCACAGCAGCAATTATCTGCAACGGGAATTATGGAAACCGATTCGATTTTCCCGAGGCAGTAATGGATATTCATCGTAAATCCTGCTGTAAGCAGAAGATACACAAGAGAAAATGATATAGCAATGATTCGCTTCATTGTAATGATAGTACGTAAAGTTACGAAAATTGTTGTTTTAGGAAATGGATATTGGTCATAATAGTAAGATCAAAATATATATTAAATACCTCTGGTTGAAAAATCTGATATACCCAGGCTTGAAATAATCCCACCCTAAGGATATGAAAATCACTACTCAGGGATGTAATAATAAATATTATTCCTATTTAAATTTTCATATTGATCTTTTGATATATTTTTATGCATTGGATAACATTCAGGTAATTTAAATCCTGAAATATATATTATCGATTTATTTGTTTCGAAAAAGTAGATTTGCGTTTTGTAATTTTATTTAATGAATTCAAAGTTTCTAAAATATTCTGGCAAAAAACTCAGGATTTGGATGATCCTCATTCTGATTCTGGCTTTATCTGCATGTAACCTGAGTTTTGACTCCAATGAACAGTTCAGATTATTAAATTCAAAGGATACTGGAATTGATTTTAACAATGCCCTGGAAGAAAGCCACATAATGAACATCATCACCTACCCGGATTTTTACAGTGGCGGTGGTGTATCTATAGGAGATATTGATAACGACGGGCTTCCAGATGTATTCTTCACCGGTAACCAGGTCCCTCCAAAACTATATAAGAACCTGGGAGACCTGAAATTCAAAGACATCACAGATGTATCCAATCTGGGTAAAATGCCAAAGGGATGGTATACGGGCACTTCTATGGTCGACCTGAATGCAGACGGCTGGCTGGATATTTATGTCTGCCGCTCAGGTATGGCCGCTCCGGAAGACAGGGCGAATCTTTTATACATAAACAACCGGGATGGCACTTTTCATGAAGCCGCAGAAGAATACGGTTTGGGTAACGAAGGATTTGGTGTGAACGCCTACTTCTTCGATTATGACAGGGACGGGGATATTGATGTGTATGTAGCAAACCAGACCTCTGCCAGATTAAACAGTGCCGATGCTGCAAGATTAAGGAATGTATCTGATCCGTATTCCGGCGACAAACTTTATGAGAATCGGGGAGAAACATTTATAGATGTAACCGAGCAATGCGGTTTATACAGTTCGCAAATTGGATTTGCCCATGGGATTGCAATAGGAGATATAAACAATGATGGATGGGAGGATATTTACGTAAGCAATGACTTTTTTGAATATGATTATTTGTATATCAATAACAAGGATAAAACATTCACGGAAAAGATCAAGGATGCCACAAAACATATTTCCCACTTTTCAATGGGTAATGACATAGCAGATTATAACAATGACGGACTCCTTGATATCGTAGTTCTCGATATGGTTGCTGAAGACAACAGGCGGTTGTATATGAATACCGGAGGGAATGATCAGCAGAGATTCGACCGGACTGTACTGCATGGATTACACTATCAATATATGTTTAACGTATTGCATTTAAACAATGGTAACGAAACATTCAGTGAAATTGGAATGCTGGCTGGAATTTCAAGGACTGACTGGAGCTGGGCGCCATTGTTTGCTGATTTTGATAACGATGGTTTCAAAGACCTTTATGTCACCAATGGTATAAGAAAAGATATCAGAAATATCGATTGGGGTTACAGCTACCGGAATCTGATCCAATTTTCTAATTTTACAGATTTTGAGGCCTCTCAATGGGATTTTCTTTTGAATTCCATTCCATCTGAACCGGTAACGAATTATATGTTCATGAATAATGGCGACCTTACTTTCAATAAGGTTATAAATGAATGGGGAATGGATCATAAATCCTTTTCGAACGGAGCTGCCTGGGGAGACCTTGACCTGGATGGTGACCTTGACCTGGTCGTCAACAATGTGGATGCAGAAGCATTTGTCTATGAAAATAGGAATATAGGATCAAATTATCTTCAAGTCAAGTTTAAAGGTATTAATGAAAATACACAGGCCCTGGGGACTAAAGTATGGTTATATCATGGGCATAAAATGCAATATCAGCAACATTATTCTGCCAGGGGATACAGGTCGAGTATGCAACCGATAATGCATTTTGGTTTGGGAAAAGATACGGTCATTCATAAAATCGAAATTGTATGGCCTGATGGAACGAAGACTGAACTTAGAGATATTGCATCGAACCAGGTTTTATCACTTAATGCACCGGATTCGGTTGATGAAGGATCAATCCTCATGGAAAAACCCGAATACATATTTAAGGACGTGACTGAGGATTATGATCTTTCTATCCGTCACCGGGAGAATGAAAAAATTGATTTCCGCACCAATCCAATGATGCCTCACGATATTACTGCATTAGGACCAACACTGGCAGTGGGGGATGTTAATGGAGATGGCCTGGATGATTTTTATCTGGGGGGATCCTACCGTTTTGAAGGTCAATTATTTATACAGACTTTAAAAGGATTATTTATAAATGTTCAACCGGATCTGTTTGAGGGAGATGAAAAACATGAAGATGCCGGGGCGGAATTTTTTGATATTGAAGGAGATGGAGACCTGGATCTTTATGTGGTGAGCGGAAGTGATGAAAATAAGCAGGAAGGATTCAGTTTAATAGATAGAATTTATATTAATGATGGTAATGGTTATTTTAAACGAGACAATTCTTTAATTCCTGAATTAGAGTGCAGTGGTTCGGTTGCCAAAGCAGCTGATTTTGACAGTGACGGTGATCTCGATCTGTTTCTGGGCGGACGAATGATTCCAGGTAAATATCCGGAATCGCCCGACAGTTATATACTAGTAAACAAGGATGGAAAACTAAAAGATGAAACTGTTTCTATTGCTCCTGAACTTAAGGCTCTTGGCATGGTGACCGATGCGACCTGGTCTGATTATGATCTGGATGGGGATCCTGACCTCATTATTGTTGGAGAATGGATGCCTGTAACGATATTCCTAAATGATGGAGGGATATTAAAGAAAATTGAAAATTCTGAAAACAGATTAGAGTTTTCATCCGGATGGTGGTGGCGTATTGAATCCGCGGATTTTGATAATGACGGAGATCCGGATTATGTGCTGGGGAATTTGGGACATAATTATAAATTCAATCCTTCAGAGGATGAGCCTCTGGAAATATATATCAACGATTTTAATGAAAATGACAAAAACGATTTTGTTATCGGCTATCATCAGGAAGGTAAGATCTTTCCAACAGTTGACAGGAACCGAACTTTATTGTTAAATCGATATTTGAAAAACATAATCCCATCAAACGACCTGTATGCTTTGATGGGATTGGAGGATATCTATGGAGAGGATAAGTTGCACTCTGCAAAAAACATGAAAGTTCATACCCATTCTTCCGGCATTCTTGAAAACAAAGGCAATGGGGCTTTTGAATTCAAGGCATTTGATCAATTAGCCCAAATATCTGTTACAAATTCCATCATAGTTAATGATTTTAACCAGGATGGATTTTCAGACCTTGTTCTAGGAGGGAATTTTCATTTGATCGAAGCAGAGACGATTCGGCTGGACGCTGGTTTCGGGCTCTTAATGCTCAATGATAAGAAAGGAAATTTCAAAAGCATCCCTTATCACAAAAGCGGCCTATTTCTGGATGGTGATGTTCGCGACCTGGAAATGTTAAAAACAGCCAGAGATCCTTTTATCATTTGCTCCAGGAATAATGATTATATTCAGCTTCTTGAATATGCTGAAATGCCAGATGCTGAACTTTGATTTCTGCAATTATCAATTTTGCCCCTTCAACATTTTTTTGAGATATTACAGCTATTAATATATTGAGCCTAATTTTGAAAAAATAGCAATATATCTGGATTTTAAATGTCACCCTGACAATTATCGGAACTTTGTAATATTTTTATTTGATAATTAAGAAATAAAAAATTACCTTGAAAATGCTAAAATCCAAAGTTTAATTTTTTAAAAATTTTGAATTATCTAATACCAAAATAAAATACTTTTTTTTCATTACTAAAATAAAAGCCTATGGAGAAACAAATTATCATGATTTCACAATACAAGAACTTTTTTAATGCAGACAAATAAAGTTTGCTTAATTCATTTCAATTAAGAAATACAATTGTTTAATCTCAACACAAAAATTATGATGTTAAAATTACTAAACAGGCTGATGCTGCTTTCAAGGCCACCGGGAATTGCATTAAGTTTATTCCTGGTCACACTTTTAGCAGTAAATGCCTATGCGCAGATTACTGTGAAGGGGACGATAACAGATAGCGATAGTTACACCGGATTACCAGGTGTTAACGTCGTTATTCAAGGAACTGCGACAGGTACCATTACTGACATTGATGGTAATTTTGTCATTGAAGTTCCAAATGGCGAAGCTGTTCTGGTTTTCAGTTCAGTGGGATATTCCACTTTTGAGACCAGAGTGGGATCCAGAACTGTTATTGATGTTCCGATGGTTGCAGAGACCACTGCATTGGATGAAATTGTAGTGGTGGGTTACGGTACTCAGCAAAAAGTTACTGTAACCGGTGCTGTTGTGGATGTAAAAGGAAAAGAACTGGTAAAGTCACCAGCCGTTGACATGACCAACTCTCTGGCTGGTCGAATGGCTGGTGTTCAGGTAATTCAGTCCGGTGCGGAACCAGGTCTTGATGGTGCAGAAATCAGGATCAGGGGTGCCAACACGATGGGAGATACCCGTCCACTGGTCGTTATTGATGGAATTCCGGACAGAGACGGTGGTTTCGGAAGATTGAATCCACAAGACATTGAGTCCATATCCGTTTTGAAGGATGCTTCGGCTGCCATTTATGGTGCCAGGGCTGCTAACGGTGCCATATTGGTCACCACGAAGCGCGGAACGACAGGTAAACCCACCGTGAATTTTGATTTTAATCAGGGATGGGCACAACCTACTGTATTACCAGAACTGGCCAATGCCGTAGATTTCGGAAATATGGTCAATGAAGTGCCGATCTATAATTCTATTCCTGTAAGTGAATGGGGCGCCGCATGGGAAAGTATTCAGAATACGGGAGTTTATCAATCTCCCACAGCTGGTATTACGGATTTAAGCGCCACTTATTCACCGGAAGACATGGAAGGATTCAGGTCAGGAAGTGACCCATGGCTCTACCCTAATACTGACTGGTTTGGTGATACTTTCCAGAAATGGGCCCCACAAAGCCGGTTCGACGTACAATTGACAGGAGGAGCTAAGCGAGTAAGGTATTTCGCATCTGTTGGCTATCTGGACCAAGATTCTTATTACGCCAATTCAGCGACTTTCTATAAGCAATATTCCGCCAGGATCAATCTGGATGCAGACATCAGCGATTGGGTCAAGATTGACATTGGTTTACTCGGTCGACGCGAAGACAGGAATTTCGCTACACAAGGACGTGGAGCCATCTTCCGAATGATCATGCGTGGACGACCCACAGAGCCTGCTATATGGCCATCAGGCGATCCGGGACCAGACATTGAAAATGGTCAGAATCCAGTGGTTGTTACTACCAATTTGTCTGGATATGACCGCCAGCCCACTGATTATTTCCAGAGCAACGGTAAATTGATCATTACGCAACCATGGGTTGAAGGGTTGGAACTTGAGTTGAGTGGAGCGGTGGATTATCGTTCAGGTACACGCAAGCTTTGGGAAGTACCCTGGGAGCTGTATTATCTGGCGGAACCCCTCAATCAAAATCCTGATGGATCCTATGATTTAAATCCCTCGGTTAGATCTAATTACTCTGACGCACGTTTAAGGCAGAGTTTTGAAAATGTTTTGAACACGAACCTGACGGCCAGATTATCCTATGATCATACCTTTGGCGATCACCGGATTAATGCCATGATCGGTGTACAGAAAGAACAGTTCGAGGGAAGTAATTTCTCGGCCTTCCGAAGAAATTACATATCCACAGCGGTCGACCAGCTTTTCGCCGGTGGAGCTGTAGCACAGAATACGGATGGAGGCGCATTTGAAAGAGCTCGATTAGGATATTTCGGCAGGGCGCAATATGACTTCCGTCAGAAATACCTGGTAGAGTTTATCTTCCGGTATGACGGATCCTATATCTTCCCTGAAGATAAAAGGTTTGGTTTCTTCCCGGGTATTCTGGCCGGTTGGAACATGTCTAATGAGAACTGGTTCGATGTAGGGTGGATCGATTACCTGAAGTTAAGGGCGTCCTACGGAACCATGGGTAATGACGTAGTGGTATTTGGTGGTGAATTGCAGGAGTATGCATTCTTGTCGACCTACAGTTTTGGACAATACCCGATCAACAATGTCGTTCAAACCACATTGCAGGAAACCCTTCTGTCCAATCCGAATTTCACATGGGAGGTAGCCAGTAATTTCAATGTTGGGTTAGATGCTACATTCTTTAATAACAGCCTGGACATGACCCTTGAGTATTTCTACAACAAACGGGATGATATTCTGATCCAGGAAACGGGTTCAACCCCTTCTTCCTCAGGTATAGCCGATCTGTTACCTCCTGTTAACGGTGGTAGAGTGGATAACAAAGGTTTTGAATTCAGTTTCCTATACAGCAACAATAAGTCTGCTGTACGCTGGAATGCCGGTATTAATGCCGGATATGCCAAGAATGAGGTTGTTTTCATGGATGAAATTCCGGGAGCTCCTGATTACCAGCTTCAGGAAGGCAAGCCTATCGGGGCATACCTTGTGTATCAATCTGACGGTGTATTCCGGGATGCAGAAGCTGTTGCATCCAACACATTGGATTACAGCGGTGTAACTTCAGAGCTCAAGCCTGGAGATATGAAATTCCAGGATGTGGATGGCAACGGCATCATAAATGGCGACGACCAGGTCCGGCTGGAAGAGAGTATTGATCCCACCTGGACCTATGGGGCTACATTCAATCTTACCTGGAAAGGTTTTGATTTTTCATTGCTGTTCCAGGGTGCAGCCGGACATATGCTGCGCATCTACCGAAATGAAGTTGGATTTATGGGTAACTACCTGCAATATACTGTTGACAACAGGTGGTCGATTGATAATCCCAGCGATGTACATCCCAGGATATTCAGCCGGGGTGATACTTATTATTCAGGTGGAGGATATGGAAACAATACCTATTGGCTCCAGAGCAAGAATTATCTGCGTCTGAAAAACATGGAGATCGGATACAGCATACCTATGGGCAAGCAGAATGTGGTTCAAAGGTTCAGGGTATACCTGAGAGGATTCAACGTAGCGACTATTGCTGCGCAGAATATCTACGATCCGGAAACGGAAGACCAGAGTGGTCAGAATTATCCTCAGGCCAGAATTATTAGTTTGGGTGGAAGTATAACATTCTAAAAATATATAGTCATGAAAAGAAAATTAATTATACTGGGAATATTTTTAGTTTCGATATTCGTTCACATATCATGTAACAAAGACTTCCTGAATACGGAACCCCTGGACAAGGTAGCCAGTAGTGCCACATGGGCGGACGGACCCTTGTCTGAGGCATTTATATTTAATGTATATTCTTACTTGTACTACGCCGGATTCCATGAAGAAGGGCTTTCATCTCTTTCTGATGAAGCCATGTTTACCCATGGCCGTGCATACAAGTTCACCACAGAAGCAACTGAAACAGCCTCAAATTTAGGCTGGTTTAATGATACCTTCCGCTGGGGGAATATGTGGGAAGCAATCCGGCAGGCTAATGTGGCCCTGAAGGAACTTCCAGAATCCACCTTTGATGATGACGATCTCAGGCAAAGGTTAATTGGAGAAGCCCATTTTCTCAGGGCATATTATTATCATCAATTGTTAAGGCACTGGGGAGGCTTTCCAATCATCGATGAACCTTATGGATTGGATGATGATTACTCCATAGCCAGGAATTCATTTGAAGAGTGTATCAATTTTATCGTAGGTGATCTTGATCAGGCAGCACAGCTGTTAAATGGCGTGGAAGAAACACCAGGTCGTACTTCAAGATTGGCAGCTCTGGCCCTGAAATCAAGGGTTTTATTGTATGCTGCCAGTGATCTGCATGATGCAGCCACAGCACAGGCCAATTCTTCATTATTAGCTGGATACAGCAATATCGAATTGATAGCCTATACCAGTGGAAGCCAGGATGCCAGA
>CBDUCT010000004.1:0-31890 GCA_965365715.1 uncultured Cyclobacteriaceae bacterium
TTTCCGGTGTAGGTTCAGGAGTTTTCTGAACTACCTCTTCCTTTGCTTTCGCTTCAGGCTTGGGCTCTTCTTCTGCCTTTTCTGCTGCTTTTTCTTCAACTTCAGATTTAGATTCAGCTGAAATTTCGGTTTTTTCCGCATCCGAAGTTTCTGCTTCTGTCTTTGCCTCTTCAGCAGGTGCTTCCGCCGGTACCTCAGTACTTTCAGCCTGGGTCTCAACAACTTCCTGTTCTACCTCCTCAGCTTCTTCTGAATCCTGAGCTTCAGCTTCAGCAGCTTGCTGTGCTAAGGCAGCGGCCTTTTTGTTTAACTCTTCTGCTCTTGCTTCACTTACCTTTCTCTCAGCCTCAAGTCTGGATTTCTTTTCAGCTTCCTGCTTCTTGGTTATCTGGTCAACATTTGCCTGGTTCTTACCTTCACGTTCTTTTAGCCAGGCCTGAAATCTCTTATCAGCCTCTTCCTGGGTAATTGCGCCTTTCTGAACTCCGATCTGCAGATGTTTCCTCAGCATAATTCCTCTCTTGGAAAGGATTGTCCTTGCGGAATCGGTGGGCTGTGCCCCTTTCATGATCCAGTCAAGTGCCTTATCATCATTGATATCAACAGTTACAGGATCGGTATTCGGATTGAATATTCCGAGTTTTTCAATATAACGACCATCTCGTGGTGATCTGGCGTCAGCTACGACCACGTCGTACAGTGCCAGTTTTTTACGTCCTCGACGTGCTAATCTAATTTTTACTGCCATTCTTTTTTTGTTTTATGTTTGGAACTCGTCCATGTTTAAAAAAGGAACGCAAATGTACAATATTTTATTTAACTATGAAAACATGCTTAAATATAATCCTTGTCCGCCTAAAGCCTACTAACACCATTTTCCTTTGTCTATGGTTAAAACACATGAACAATCATCGCGATAATTGGATAATCGCGTAAACGATTTTTAATAATGAAAATAGCTTTATACTTTTGTTGAACTCCTAATATTTTATCATGGACAGATATTCTTATATATCAAATGCACATGGTGCATATATCGAAGAACTATACAAGGCCTTTCTTGAAGATCCTGAATCTGTAGATCCGAGTTGGCAAAGATTCTTCGAAGGTTTTGAATTCTCACTTGACTTCAAGGATGATACGGTAAAAACAAACGGGGATGATACCTATGACCAAATTGTTGTAGAAGGTACCACCCTTGAAACCAGGGTTCGGGAATTGATACATGGTTACCGTACACGCGGGCATCTGAAATCAGACACCAACCCTATCCGGCCAAGGCGTCCTCATAAAGTATACCTGGACCTTGCTGACTTTGGACTTTCAGAGGAAGACCTGAATAAGGAGTTTGAAGTTGGAAGTCGAATTGGAATCGGCAAGGCTACTTTAAGTAAAATATTAGAAACACTAAAGAAGGTATATCTGGGGCCAATTGGTTTTGAATACATGTATATTCGAAATCCGGATATCCTTGATTGGTTCAAACAAAAAGCTGAAAGAGAGTTTTTGAACTTCTCCCCCTCGCAACAGGAGAAGCACAGAATATTGACCAAACTGAATGAAGCCGTCGTTTTTGAAAACTTCCTGCACACAAAATATATCGGGCAAAAAAGGTTTTCACTTGAGGGGGGAGAAAACCTTATCCCGGCGCTTGACATGATCATTGAACTTGCCGCCTCAAATAAAGTAAGGGAAGTTAATATAGGAATGGCTCACCGGGGTCGGTTGAATGTACTGGCCAATATAATGGGAAAGACATATGAAGAAATATTCAGTGAGTTTGAAGGCAACAGCACCCCCGATCTTACCTACGGCTATGGTGATGTTAAATATCATTTGGGGTATAATAGTGAAATTAAAACTGAATCCGGAAAGTCGATTTACCTTAAACTTTCACCAAATCCCTCGCATCTGGAAGCCGTAGACCCGGTCGTTCTGGGCTATGTACGCGGACAGATTGACGATGAATACGATGGAGTAGAAGAGAAGGCTATCCCCATACTCATCCACGGTGATGCGGCCATTGCCGGTCAGGGTATTATCTATGAGATTACACAGATGACAAACCTTCCAGGATACCGCCTGGGAGGCACCATACATATAGTTATTAATAATCAGGTGGGTTTCACAACCGATTATGATGACGCTAGATCCAGCATATATTGTACTGATATAGCCAAAACCGTCGATGCGCCGGTATTACACATTAACGGCGATGATCCCGAGTCCATCATTTTCGGTGCAAAACTGGCGGTTGAATTCAGGCAGACATTCAATAAGGACATATATCTCGATATCCTGTGCTATCGCCGTCATGGACATAATGAGAGTGATGAACCGAAGTTTACGCAACCGAAATTATATAATCTCATTGCAAGACATCCGAATCCAAGGGAGATCTACACTAAAAGGCTGATAGAAAGAGAAGACCTGGACGCGGAATTGGCTAAAAATATGGATAAGGAATTCCGTTCCTTGTTGCAGGACAGGTTAAATCTGGTAAAGCAGAACCCCCTCCCCTATAAGCCTCAGAAAATCGAGGAGGAATGGAAATTATTGAAAAAACCTGATGATAAGGCTTTCAATAAATCACCCAATACAGGAATTTCCTCGAATACTGTTAATCTCGTCGGAAAGGCATTGAGCAGACTGCCGGAAGGGTTTCAGCCATTGAGGCAGATTGAAAAACTGATCAAAGAAAGAGAAGCTAATTTCTTCGAAAAAAAATACTTGTCCTGGGCGGATGCTGAAAATCTTGCATACGGATCACTGCTCCTTGAAAAAGTGATCGTGCGGATGTCTGGGCAGGATGTGAAAAGAGGAACATTTTCACACCGGCATTCTATGGTATTTGATGCCGAAACAAATGAATCATATTGCTTCCTTTGTAATATCAAGGAAGGACAGGAGAAATTCAGGATCTTTAATTCACCCCTTTCTGAATATGGTATTTTAGGATTTGAATATGGTTATTCCATGGCAACTCCGAATGCCCTGGTAATCTGGGAAGCCCAGTTTGGGGATTTCGCAAATGGCGCCCAGGTGATCATTGATCAGTTCATCGCAAGCGCGGAAAGCAAATGGCAAAGGATGAATGGTATAGTACTCCTGCTACCACATGGATATGAAGGACAGGGGCCTGAACATTCCAGTGCTAGACCGGAACGTTTTCTTCAGCTTGCAGCCGAAAATAATATCATTATAGCCAATCTTACCACCCCCGCTAATTTTTTCCATCTTTTAAGGCGGCAGGTGACCTGGAATTTCAGGAAACCATGTATAGTAATGTCTCCAAAATCGTTGTTGAGACATCCTGAGGTTATCTCACCTTTATCCGACTTCACAAAGGGACATTTCGAGGAGGTTATCGATGATTCTTTTGTAACGAAAAGCAAAGTCCGGAGGATCATATTATGCAGCGGTAAAGTTTTTTACGATCTAAGGAAAGAACAGGATAAACGTGGAATAAAGGATGTAGCCCTGATTCGACTGGAACAATTCTATCCTTTCCCGGAACGGCAACTAGCCCAGGTATTGAAAAAATACCCCAAAAATGAAACGGTGTGGCTGCAGGAAGAACCGGAAAATATGGGTGGAAGAGATTTCATATTAAGAACTTATAAAGGTAAGATAGATCGAATCATTGCCAGAAAAGCAAGTGCCTCTCCGGCGACCGGATTTATGAAAGTCCATTCGGAAGAACAACAGATCATAATTAATTCTGCATTCGAAAAATAATAATACAATGTCTACTGAAATAAAAGTACCCGTAGTAGGTGAATCAATCACTGAAGTCACTATAGCACAATGGATGAAGTCAGATGGTGACTTTGTTGAAATGGATGAAGTTATCTGTGAGATGGAATCCGAAAAAGCTACTTTCGAGCTTAATGCCGAGATATCGGGTATACTGAAAATAAAAGTTGAGGAAGGGGCGACAATAAAAATAGGTGATGTAATCTGCGAAATAGAACCCTCTGAAGGTGGTAAAGAGGAAAAAACATCCAAAGAAGATCAGGCGGTGCCTGTTCAGAATTCATCCGACTCGGGAAAAACCGGAAAGGTGATAGAGATGAAAGTGCCCACCGTTGGTGAATCAATCACTGAAGTAACCGTATCCGCGTGGATGAAGAATGAAGGGGATATGGTTGAACTGGATGAGGTGATTGCAGAAATTGAATCTGAAAAAGCTACCTTTGAGTTAACAGCAGAAGGAAGAGGGATTCTCCATCAGAAAGTAAAGGAAGGCACCACACTTGAAATCGGCGGGCTGATATGTACAATTGAAGAAGTCTCAGGGGCTCCTTCTGAAAATATCAAAGATGAAAAAGTTCCTGAAAAGAAATCGGAGGTCTCAGAAAAGAACGGCAAACAATATAGCGACGGACATCCATCCCCTGCTGCAGCTAAGATCATGGCCGAAAAGGGGATATCCCCTGAGGATATTACTGGTACTGGTCCCGGGGGTAGGATATTAAAAGAAGATGCAGTGAAATCTGTTCCGAGGGGAATGGAACAAAAGACTCCATCCGAACCGGAAGCGTCAGTCACAGGTGCTTCGGATCATGTAGAAAAGAGAAGTGAGACAAGAAAAAAACTCTCTCAACTCCGAAAAACCGTTTCCAGGAGGCTGGTGGCAGTGAAGAATGAAACAGCCATGCTGACTACCTTTAATGAAGTGAATATGGCTGCAATAATGAATCTGAGGAAAAAATATAAAGAATCATTTAAGGAAAAGTACGATGTTAACCTTGGATTCATGTCCTTCTTTACCAAAGCCTGCTGTATAGCACTTCAGGAATGGCCATCGGTAAACGCTAAAATTGATGGAGATGAAGTAATTCACTATAGTTATTGTGATATATCAATAGCGGTTTCTGCACCGAAAGGCCTTGTAGTACCTGTTATTCGAAATGCTGAATCCATGAATTTTGTGCAGATCGAAAGAGAAGTTCTGAATCTTGCTACAAAAGCACGGGAAAACAAGCTCAGTATGGAAGAAATGACCGGAGGAACATTTACAATTACCAACGGGGGTGTATTTGGATCCATGCTTTCCACACCCATTATTAATGCTCCTCAATCTGCCATATTGGGTATGCACAACATTGTTGAAAGACCGGTAGTTGAAAACGGAGAGGTAGTAATCCGCCCGGTTATGTATGTTGCTCTCTCCTATGACCACAGGATAATTGATGGAAGGGAATCTGTCAGTTTTCTTGTCAGGGTGAAGGAACTCCTGGAAGATCCCTCAAGACTATTATTGGAAATCTAGAAAAGTATTATACTTATGAAATACGATGTAACAATTATTGGTTCCGGCCCGGGCGGTTATGTGGCGGCCATTCGATCTGCACAATTAGGTATGAAAACAGCTATTATTGAAAAATACAAGACACTTGGTGGTACATGCCTGAATGTCGGCTGCATTCCTTCCAAAGCCCTGCTCGACTCTTCAGAACATTTTCATGCAGCTGAAAAAGACTTTAAAACCCATGGCATAGAGTTATCGGATTTAAAAGTTAATCTTCCACAAATGATTAAAAGAAAGGATGAAGTAGTAGGGCAGACCACCGATGGGGTATCTTTTCTAATGAAGAAAAACAAAATAGATGTTTATCATGGTATGGGAAGTTTCGCGGATAGGAACAATATCAGGATAACAGATCCCAAGGGTGGTCAGGAAACCATTTCAACCGACAAGGTCATTATCGCCACAGGCTCTAAACCCGCTTCATTACCGTTTATCAATATCGATAAAAAAAGAATCATAACCAGTACGGAGGCACTGAAACTCAAACAGGTCCCAAAACATATGATAATTATAGGTGGTGGAGTTATTGGTGTGGAGCTCGGGTCAGTGTATGCCAGGTTGGGAGCAAAAATCACAGTTATTGAATTTCTTGACAGCATCATCCCTACCATGGATAAGACCATGGGAAAGGAATTACAGAAATCACTTAAAAAACTGGGATTCGAATTTTATCTGAGGCATAAAGTTTATGAAGTTAAATCAACCACGAGGCAGGTAACTGTAAAGGCCGAAAATCAGAAAAAGGAAAAAATAGAAATCAAGGGAGACTATTGCCTGGTATCTATAGGCAGAAGTCCATATACTGAAAACCTGGGTCTGGAAAAAGTAGGGATACCCCTGGATAATTCAGGACGGATAGAGGTAAACGATCAATTACAAACAAAAGTTGATAACATCTACGCAATCGGTGATGTGATCAAAGGACCGATGCTGGCGCATAAAGCAGAAGAAGAAGGCATTTATGTAGCGGAGCGACTGGCAGGACAGAAACCCCACATTAATTATTTGTTAATACCTGGTGTGGTATATACATGGCCCGAAGTGGCAAGTGTCGGATATACAGAAGAGCAGCTAAAAGAAAAGGGAGAGAATTACAAGTCAGGATCCTTTCCCTTTAGGGCATCCGGAAGAGCCAGGGCAAGTATGGATACCGACGGCTTGGTAAAAGTACTCGCAGATAAGGAGACAGATGAAATACTGGGAATGCATATCATTGGTCCAAGGGCAGCCGACATGATTGCCGAGGGTGTTGTGGCCATGGAATACAGGGCATCTGCTGAGGATATAGCCAGAATGTCTCATGCTCATCCAACTTTTACCGAAGCCATCAAAGAGGCCTGCCTTGCAGCTACTGAAAACAGGGCCATTCATGTTTAAAAAAACCCTTGCCCATAACTGATTATTCAATCCTGAATGATTTATTTAATTAAATTTTGGGATTGAATGAATAAAATTTGTTTTAGTTTATGAAACAGATTTTAATTTTAATTAAATAGGTATATTTTTGCGTCAATTTGATCTTTGATAAATTAATCTATCCATCCTGTATGCCTAAAGACACTAGTATAAAATCAATATTAATAATTGGAAGTGGCCCGATCATAATCGGGCAAGCCTGTGAATTTGACTATTCCGGATCACAGGCTGCCAGATCTCTGAGAGAAGAAGGAATTGAAGTGACATTGATCAATTCAAATCCGGCCACAATTATGACTGATAATGTTACTGCTGATAACATCTATCTTAAACCACTTACAAAGAAATCCATCGTTGAAATCCTGAAAAAGCATAAGATTGATGCCGTTCTGCCGACAATGGGAGGACAGACTGCGCTGAACCTTGCAATCGACTGTGATAAGGCAGGAGTTTGGGAAAACTTCGGAGTTAAGGTAATAGGTGTTGACATCAATGCAATTGAAACCACGGAAGACCGGGAGAAGTTCAGGCTTAAGATGAAGGAACTGGACGTGAGTGTTTGTAAAGGTAAAACGGCTACTTCATTTCTTCAGGGAAAGGAAATTGCACAGGATATCGGATTTCCTCTGGTAATCAGACCTTCCTTTACACTGGGAGGTGCAGGAGGTGGTTTTGTGAACAGCCCTGATGAATTTGAAAAGGCCCTTACCAAAGGCCTGCATACCTCACCAATTCATGAGGTCCTTGTTGAACAAAGTATCCTCGGATGGAAAGAATACGAATTGGAATTGCTGAGGGACAATATTGGAAATGTTATAATCATATGTTCCATTGAGAATTTTGATCCAATGGGAATTCATACAGGTGATTCAATCACGGTTGCACCTGCCATGACTTTACCGGATACTGTGTATCAGGAGATGAGAAACCTGGCCATTCGTATGATGAACGGCATAGGAGAATTCGCCGGCGGATGTAATGTGCAGTTTGCGGTTAATCCTGAAACTGACGACATCATAGGCATCGAGATAAACCCGAGAGTTTCGAGATCTTCCGCATTGGCTTCGAAAGCAACCGGTTATCCCATTGCTAAAATAGCTGCCAAACTTGCTATCGGTTACAATCTGGATGAACTGGAAAACCAGATCACAAAAACCACTTCAGCATTTTTTGAACCAAGCCTGGATTATGTAATTGTAAAAGTTCCAAGGTGGAATTTTGATAAGTTCCGTGGCTCTGACAGACGTCTGGGGCTTCAGATGAAATCTGTTGGTGAAGCAATGGGGATTGGCAGAAACTTCCAGGAGGCCCTTCAGAAGGCATGTCAGTCTTTAGAGATAAAAAGGAACGGTCTGGGAGCAGATGGCCGGGAACTGAAGAATCAGGAAGCGATCCTGAAAAGTCTTGCCAACCCAAGCTGGAACAGGCTGTTTCATATTTATGATGCCTTTAAATTGGGCATCCCTTTTAAGACCATTGAACAACTGACTAAAATTGACAAATGGTTCCTGAACCAGATCAATGAACTGGTTCATCTGGAAACAGAGATCGAACAATTTACTGTTGATACGATTCCCGAAGACCTGTTACGAACTGCCAAAGAAAAAGGATATGCTGACAGGCAGATTGCTCACCTTCTCAGGTGCCTTGAAAGTCAGGTGCATAAAAGAAGAACCGACCTGGGAATAAAAAGAGTTTTCAAACTGGTGGACACCTGTGCTGCTGAATTCCAGGCCCAGACACCCTATTATTATTCCACATTTGATGTTGAAAATGAATCGGTCAGTTCAGATAAGGAAAAGGTGGTTATCCTGGGATCAGGTCCTAACCGCATCGGACAGGGAATAGAATTTGATTATTGCTGTGTTCATGGCGTATTGGGGGCCAAAGAAGCTGGTTATGAAACCATAATGATCAACTGTAATCCGGAAACGGTATCAACTGATTTTGATGTATCGGATAAATTATATTTCGAGCCAGTATTCTGGGAACATATATATGATATCATCCAGCATGAAAAACCAATCGGGGTTATTGTTCAGCTTGGCGGTCAAACTGCCTTGAAACTGGCGGAAAAACTGAACCGCTATGGAATAAAGATATTAGGGACGAGTTTTGAAGCACTTGATCTTGCGGAAGACAGGGGCAGTTTCTCCAGGCTTCTGAAAGACAACAATATCCCATATCCTAAATTTGGAGTTATTGAAGATGCTGACCAGGCACTGGAACTGTCTAAAGATCTGGGATTCCCCCTGCTCGTCAGACCTTCTTATGTGCTTGGAGGTCAGAGCATGAAAATCGTAATAAATGATCAGGAGCTGGAATCCCATGTAGTTGATCTTTTCAAAGACTTTAAAAAGAACAAGGTTCTGCTTGATCATTTTCTCGATGGGGCCATTGAAGCTGAAGCTGATGCCATCTCAGATGGTGAGGATGTGCACATAATTGGTATAATGCAGCATATAGAGCCTGCCGGTATCCATTCGGGCGATTCATATGCCGTATTACCACCCTATAACCTGGGTGATTTTGTAATGCAACAGATAGAAGCGCATACGAGAAAGATCGCTTTGGCATTAAAGACGGTTGGTTTAATAAATATACAGTTTGCCATTAAAGATGACATCGTATACATTATCGAAGCCAACCCAAGGGCCTCGCGTACCGTACCATTTATATGTAAGGCTTATCAGGAGAATTATGTGAATTATGCCACAAGGATTATGCTGGGGGATGCTAAATTAAGTGATTTTGATTTCAAGCCTGTGAAAAAAGGGTATGCAATAAAAGAACCCGTGTTTAGCTTTGACAAGTTCCCCAATGTAAATAAAGAACTGGGACCTGAAATGAAATCAACAGGTGAATCCATATATTTCATTGATGACCTGATGGATGATTACTTCATGGAAATTTATTCCTATAGAAATCTGTATCTGAGTAGATAATAATCTTGAATTATGCTGAAATTTCTTTTTATCATTTTCATGATCTTCCTTGCCATTTATTACGTGTTTATACTTCCCTTTAAACCGAGAAATGATATAGAAGACAAAAGGTCACAAAGAAAGAGGGCCAGGAATAGCAACGTGGATATCGATTATGTCCCTGAAGATAAGAAACGAAATAGATCCGGCAATATTAAAGGCGGTGATTATATTGATTATGAGGAGGTTAATTAAAAAACGCACCTTACTAATAATAAACATTTTTTGATATGGAATAAATTTCTAAATTTACCATCCTAACTAGATATTATATATGACCTGGTTTCTTAGAAAAGCAAAAGGTATTCAAACCCCAACCAAAGATAAAAAAGACGTCCCAGATGGCCTTTGGTATAAACTTCCCAGCGGAAAGATAATTCATACAAGAGAATTGAAGAACAATGCCTATGTGAGTCCGGATGATGGATATCATGTCAGAATCGGATCAAAAGAGTATTTTGAACTACTATTTGATAAAAATAAATTCACAGAACTGGATGCCAAAATGGCATCAAGTGATCCTTTGAAGTTTGTAGATTCTAAACCTTATATAGGCCGTCTAAAAGCTTCCATGAAGAAAACACATCTCAACGACGCCGTAAGAACTGCCCACGGTAAGATGAATGGGATTAACATTATAATTGCCTGCATGGATTTCTCCTTTATCGGTGGATCCATGGGTTCAGTGGTAGGTGAAAAAATCGCCAGGGCCATCGACTTTGCTTTAAAGAAAAAACATCCCTTGATAATCATTTCCAAATCAGGAGGTGCCAGAATGATGGAGGCAGGGTATTCACTTATGCAAATGGGTAAGACCTCGGCGAAACTCGCCCTGCTATCTGAAGCCAAGGTACCCTATATCTCTTTAATGACGGATCCCACCACAGGCGGTGTTACAGCTTCATATGCAATGCTTGGGGATTTTAATATTGCTGAACCAGGAGCTTTAATTGGGTTTGCAGGACCACGTGTAATCCGAGAATTTATGGGCAAGGACCTTCCAAAGGGATTTCAAACTTCAGAGTTCTTATTAGAAAACGGATTTCTGGATTTTATAGTGGACAGGCGGAAACTGAAGAATACACTAACCACACTTCTTAGCATGTTGCTTGAAAAATGATCATTGCTATTCTTTACAGATGTTTTTTAAGTGTGACACACCAGGATAATATTTTTAAAATCAGACTAATTCCTTTAAATTAATATAGATATATTTGCACATCTTTGAACGAAAGAAAACATAATTGATAATGGGTCCGGTAATATTTTCATCAATAGTCGCTTTTTCAATAGTTATTATACTGCTGGTATTGATCCTGCTTTTTGCTCAATCCAAACTGGTACAAACAGGAGACGTTAAGATCACCATAAACGGGAAAGATGATGACGCAATAATAGCCTCTGGAGGATCGACTTTATTGTCTACTTTATCTGCCCAGAAAATCTTCCTTCCATCTGCTTGTGGCGGTGGTGGTACCTGTGCCATGTGCAAATGTGTTGTTGAAGATGGGGGTGGTGAAGTTCTTCCAACCGAAGGAGGGCACCTCACCAGAAAAGAACAGCAGGAAAAGGTAAGGTTATCCTGCCAGGTCAAGGTGAAACAGGATATGCAGATCAGGATACCCGAAGAGATTTTCGGAATTAAGAAATGGGAAGGTGAAGTGGTTTCTAATTATAATGTTTCCACGTTTATTAAGGAATTTGTGGTGAAGCTTCCGGAGGGGGAAACATTGGATTTCCAATCCGGCGGATATATTCAGATAGATGTTCCTGAAATCGAGGTGGACTTTAAAAATATTGATATATCGCCGCATCCAAGTCTTGGGCATGAGCAGGATGTATATAAAAGCGACTGGGATAAATTTCAGATGTGGGACCTCAAAATGAAGAATGACGAACCAATCTTCCGGGCATATTCCATGGCGAACCACCCGGCTGAAGGGAACATCATTATGCTTAATATCAGAGTAGCTACACCTCCATGGGACAGGTCAGCCGGTAAATGGATGGATGTTAATCCGGGAATTTGTTCCTCCTATGTGTTTTCGAGAAAGCCAGGAGATAAGGTAACAATATCCGGTCCATACGGTGAATTCTTTATAAACCCTACTGAAAGAGAAATGATATATATTGGTGGAGGTGCAGGAATGGCTCCCCTACGATCTCACATATTCCACCTGTTCAATACAGAAAAATCAAACAGGAAAGTGAGCTACTGGTATGGAGGACGATCGAAAAGAGAACTCTTTTATGTGGATGAATTCAGAAAAATTGAAAAAGAATTCCCTAACTTCAGGTTTTTCGTTGGTCTTTCTGAACCGCTTCCTGAAGATAACTGGAAAATAAATAAGGACCTTGATGATAGAGAAGGGGATGGCTATACGGGATTCATACATCAGGTATTATATGATAACTACCTGAAAGATCATCCGGACCCGGATGAAATTGAATTCTATCTGTGTGGTCCCCCATTAATGAATGCAGCTGTGTTGAAAATGCTGGATAATATGGGAGTCCCTCCTGAAAATATCCGGTTTGATGACTTTGGAGGATAATTAAAGTTTCCAATCCCGCCATATGGCGGGATTTTTTTTATATTTATTTTTTAAAAATAAAATAATCTACTCTATGGATGTTAAGATTTTCTTTAATGCGGTCAATGAGAGGATATACAATCCTATAGAATCCGGTCATTCATTTTTTAAGAACATATATCTGCCAGGCCCTAGTTTCCCGGATATTAAAAAAGCCGATATAGCATTGATTGGTCTTGAGGAATACAGGGGTGCGGGTCGTGAAAATGAAAGTGATCATGGAACGAACGAGATCCGTGCGAAACTTTATAATCTGAAAAAGGGTGCTAATACTTATAAAATTGTTGATCTGGGAAATTTAAGAAATGGACCGACATTAGAGGAATCACAAACGCGACTGCAGGAAGTCTGTCGCTTTTTACTCGACAATGAAGTGCTTCCACTGGTCTTCGGGGGTACCCATGATATGGATATTGCCTTATATAAAGCATATCAGGATATGGAAAAGCTGGTCAGCATATTAAATGTCGATGCCTTTATCGATCTTGGTCTTGAAGATGAAAAATATGATAACCAGAATCACATATACAAGATCCTTACTCATGAACCAAACTTTCTGTTTAATTTTAGTCATATTGGATATCAAAGTTATCTGATCAATCCAAAAAGTCTGGCCATGATGGAGGAGTTATACTTTGATACATACCGGATTGGTAAATTGAGGCAAAATATCTTTGAAATGGAACCGGTAATCCGGGATGCCGATATACTTAGTTTTGATATTACTGCAATCCGTTCAGGAGATGCCCCTGGGAATGCAAATGCCCAGCCTTTCGGGTTAACCGGAGAAGAGGCTTGTCAATTGTGCTGGTATGCCGGCCTTAATGAAAAAATGAGTTCTGCCGGATTCTTCGAATATGATCTCATGCAGGATGATCAGCATAAAAAAACCGCTTCGGTAATAGCTACGATGATCTGGTACTTTATAGAGGGATTTTACCATAGAAAAGATCACTTCAGTTTTAAAAGTAATTACTATATGAAGTATGTGGTGTCAATGCCAACTGATACTGATGCACTTACATTTTTTAAAAGCAAGCTTTCTGAGAAATGGTGGATGGAAGTTCCTTATCCAAAAGGGAAAAAAGTATTTGACCGCAACAGTATCGTCCCTTGTAGTTATTCAGACTATGAAAAGGCTATGAAAGGAGAATTACCGGAAAGATGGATAAATACTCAGGCAAGGCTATTGTAGTATTATTCCCACAGACCCGGCTTCCAGGGATTTAGATAAAATGTCATATTAATTAATTTTTGGACTGCACTCAGTTGGTCTCAGTCATGATCCTGAAGAATGAGTTGTCAGGATCGAGATCGGTAGATTGAAAGGGAAAAGCATCAACAGCATCCGCGATAAAATCAGCTTCATAAACTACCCTGGAATCACCAACATTCAGGAATCGGTCGTACCAGTCATTCTCTTTTTGCAGGACTATAAATCCATTCTGGAAATCGAGGATCCCGTCGCTGGTCACTTTACCGCTATAAATATCTGCTGTTTTGATAAAGACTGTGTGACCGCTGTCATCAATATTATGATCCTGTTCACTATAAATGGAGAAATACTGACCATCTCCGGAAATATATGCCACAATACCTGTTGCATCAGAAAATTCTGCAGCACTCTTTACTTCGATCTGAAATTCTGAGGTTTGATTTAAAAATTGAAAACTGTAATTCACATAACGGGTTCCGGACTCCAGGTTAGTCCAGTTATCGACAAAATAATTGCCGGTTACATTATCAGGGTTAAGCCCATTATTGATCTTAAGTCCCTTACCCTCCAGGATCTCTAAGAAATCCATGTTTAAAAATGTGTTTACCGGCTCCGGGACATCCACAATATATTTCATGCACCGGGTGTTTTCAAGTTCAATCTGATAATATTCAAATTGCGTTTCTACATGTGCATATTGTTCATTCTGCTCCTTAAAAAAGGATTTTATCGCGATAAGATCTATGAGCTCTTCACGTCTCATTCCCCATTGGTCGCTGGCCTTGGAAATTAACTTATCACTGAAATTAAAGCTTTCATCTAAAATACGGTTGGAAGCGATCTCTATCAACTCGTAAAGGCCATCGGATTCAATGGAGATAAGTATGGAAGAAGATTTCAAGCCTATATTAGTCTGCTCCTTGATCAACTCCGGAACCATTTCAATTTCCTTGCAATTAATCAGGTAATCTATACCTTCGAGAGTTGAATCGGATACATGAAACTGCTGTATATAATGAGCCCCCGGAATTGAATTGAGTTCAGTTTCCTCCAGCGGGATGAGGGGTAATGACATAGCAATCCTTAATAAATTACCATCCTCCTCCTCGCCCTCAGGCTGGATGGATAATGCCAGTCCCTGTGTAGTAAAGAATTCATTAAGTTCTTCTGGTGTACCATAAAGGAAAGCTGAGCTGTATCTTTTAAAGTTATCTTTGATGAATATAATAGATTTTCCGTTAACCTGGTTATAAACGATGGACACATCTTCAATGGGTTGATCCAGTTTGTTTACGATCTTAATATCATACAATACTCTGTAACCACTTTTTACAACGGTTTCAATATCCAGTTCACCATTCAAATTCGTTACAGATTCGATCGCATGGTCTGTGAATATGATTTTTTCCGTTTGTATTTCATCATCCTTATCAAACAGACCACAGGATGTAAACAAAAGAGATAACAGAACAGAAAGGACAGTATTTCTTCTATTTAGCACAGCTCTATGAACTAAAATATACATATAATTCTCCAAAGAAGAGCGATTTAAGAAAAATCAAACTTTATATTGGAAAATTTATATATTGCAAATAAAGCAATTTTTACTGCAAATCCAAAGAAAACAAAAAAAATCCCGGGTGGTGTCCCCGGGATTACTACTATATCAGTAATTAAATATATTTTACCATCGCATCATAATTCCCGCATTCCAGGTTCTTCCAAAACCGAAATATCCAAAGTTTTCCGTATAGATGGTCTCATCAGTACCTTCTTCAGGGAAATTGTTGCTTTCCGCTTCAGCTATATATTCAGTATTGAAAAGATTATTGATATTTACCTTAGCCGTAAAATTCAATTTCTTCCCGACTTTAAAATCGTAATATAAACCAGCATCAACAAGATTGTAATTTGGAAGTTTCAAAGCTCCACGGTTATTTACATCCAGGAATGCTCTTTCAGTGGGATCAAAATCAGCAAAAAGATCATTAGCATAATAAAAACTACCATAAATTCTGAAGTTTTTAAGGAAGGTGTACGTTAATGCAACACGTGCGGTAGTCTGTGCAGCATCTCCTACTTTAACATTATTTAAATATAAGGTTGTGTCTCCAAGCAAGTTCCTGTCTTCATCAAAAACATCAACGTTTACATTATCGCTATATGTCCAATCTCCCAGTGAGAACATGACTTCCAGATAGAGGTTCTTTGCAATTTCACCGAATAGCTCTATTTCAACTCCTGTATGCGTTTGTGAAATACCCGACAAATTGGCTGTTCCTTCCTCTCCTCCTCCCAGTTGGACGGATTCCTGACGGAACCTGTCTGTCCAAGTGGTACGATAAAGATTCAGATTGGCATTAAGGTATTTCGAGCGGAAACCATAACCTAATTCCAGTCCTGTGACTTTTTCATTGACTAGTTCATCATTGATCACGTTAACAAAGTTTAAGAAGACAGCATCAAACAAAGGTTGTCTGGAATAAAATCCACCATTAAAATAAACATTATGCTTGGAAGAGATATTCCAGTTGATACCTCCTTTGATATTCCCGCCAAGTTGATTGACTGTCTCAGATTCCATGGTTTCATCAAGACCTGCTAACTCACTTAAGGCATCTGAATAATAATAATTGAAGTAATCAATCCGCTTATACGACTGATTTGAGAATGCTCCTGAAATGTGGGCTGATATATCATCATTTGCCCATTCCAATTGAGCAAATGCTCCCTGCCATCCCACTATTCCATCGTTATGATAATTTAACTTCATATCATTGCTCATATTCACGATGGCACTGGCTTCTTTCTCCTGGGAAATAAACTGACCCGCAATGTTAATATCAGTATCTGTAAAATAGGCATCCGATCCTAAGAGGTTGGTCACCCTCCTGTAATGAATCCCTTTATACCACCTGAGGTCAATACCTCCTACAAGGCTAAGATTATCACTGAAATTATGTGTTAATGTTGAAAGTATACCATACCAGTTGTGCCCATTCATAGAAGCTCTTCTGATGAATCCATTGCCGCTGGTATTCACGTATTTGTCTCCAAAGAAATCCCTGCGATTATCAATATCCCGGTCAACGCTGTCAAAAACCTGTGCAGGATCTCCCCATTCACTTGGATAATTCGTACCTCCGGAGTTCCAGTTGTCAATGTTATCAAACATTACTTGTCCCTGGGAATCATCACCGTAGCGGTCATCATAAAACCTGGAACTGTTTTCAAAAGATCCATTTATCCGGCCCCTGGGTCCGGTCCCACCACCGCGGCCAAAAGATGCATAGGCAGTTGTAGCTATATCTGTTCTCGGGCTGAGGGTCCAGTACCAGTTAGCATAAAACTTTGGTTTATGGTAGAAATTCCTTCTCCAGGAGAATTCCTCACCATTGTAATCACCCCACATGGAATTGTACTTGATCCCTCTTTCATGATCCAGAAGATCCTGGAATGATATACCATCAAAACGACCTACCAGACGCTGATGATGATATTGAGGAGCACCCAATCCTGTAAATACCAGGGTATGTTTATCATTGATCTTCTTGGCCAAGGATCCAAAGTATGAAAAAGCACGGAAGGTAGTACCGTCTACCCATCCATTTCCTCTTGTATGTGTTCCCTGGATCGTAAATGCCCAGCCATTCTTGCCAAGTCCAGTGGATAACATCAAGTTATACTTCTGGTATCCGTCGTTACCAATGTTTACAGAAAATTTACCTCCTTTTTCCATTTCCGCTGCATTGGTGATAATATTAATAGTACCCCCAACTGAAGAAATAGCCAGTTTCGATGCACTTAATCCACGTTGCATCTGAACCTGTGAAGAGACATCAGTCAAACCGGCCCAGTTAGACCAGTAAACCCAGCCATTTTCCATATCATTAACTGGAACCCCGTTTATCATAACGGCTGTGTTACTTTGATCAAACCCTCTAACATTGATCCTGGAATCACCGAAACCGCCACCCTGCTTTGTAACATAAACAGAGGGGGTATATCTCAGAACTTCCGGAAACTCCTGGTTACCTACTTTTTCTTCAATAGCCTGCCCTTTGATAGTAGAAACAGCCACCGGTGTTTTCCGGTCAATGGCAACAGAAGCAATAACTTCCACTTCCTTCAAACCAACAGCTCCCAGGGCCAGGTTGATGGTTCCCATATCCACAGTTCCACTGTTCACTTCAACTGCCTGTTCTACACTCTCATAACCAACATAGGATATCACAATAACCTGCGGTCCGGTTGGCACGTCGGAAATAGTAAAAAAACCATCCAGATCAGTAATTGACCCGATGGCAGTACCCTTGATAATAGCATTGGCACCCGGCAATCCGTCGCCCGTACCCTGATCAATAATTCGACCTGTTACGGTACCTGTTTGTGCGTATACCGTAACTGAGATCAAAAAAGATGAAACGATAAGTAAAAATCTTCTCATAAGCTATAGATTAATTATATTATAAAATGAATGCAAATCTTAGTTTTGGTTTAAAAAATTAAAACCTATTAATGTTAAGAAATTAATATTTTTCATTATCCTTAATTAACAATTACTTACCAAAGAAATAAGGTAATAATCAGTCAAATAGTTTGATAGAATATATTAAAAATCCAATAAGATTTGGATCCCGAAAAAAATGAAAATTATGCAAGCCCCGGAAAAATAATTTTCAGTACGAACTTACTCAATTTTTCAAATATACCAAGTGGATATTATCACAAAGTAGAACAATAATTTAATGAAGGAATTAGGAGGGAATTCAAATTGGTTAATATTTACTTAACCAGTATATTTGAGGCTTATTAATCTCAAATAAATGATAAAGAAAAGATCTATTTTATTTTTACTGAGCATCATCAGTCTAAATATTACAGGGCAGACAAATCTTGACTACTATTTTGGCGACGACATTTCATTTGATTCAAAAATTTCTAAGCCCTCAGACATCCTTGATTTTGAAATAGGAGAAAAACATCTCAGTCATGATCAGCTTGTTAAATATATGCACATTATTGCCGAACAATCCGATAGAGTAAATATTGAAAGGTATGGATGGACATATGAACATCGTCCTCTTCTGCTTTTAACCATTTCTTCACCGGATAACCTCACCAATATTGACAAGATCAGGGAAGATCATCTTAAGCTATCCGATCCTTCTAATTCAGGCAATATAAGTATTGTCGATATGCCATCCGTGATCTGGCTTGGATACAGTGTACATGGAAATGAACCCAGCGGCCTGAATGCATCACTCCTGGTGGCATATTATCTTGCTGCTGCTGAATCTGATGAGTTAAATACTATATTAAACAATACAGTTATTCTCCTCGATCCGAGTATAAACCCGGATGGTTATAGCCGATTTGAACAGTGGGTCAATCAATATATGTCAGATGTATCAATCAGTGATCCAAATAATGTAGAACATAATGAAGCATGGCCAAGGGGAAGGACTAATCACTATTGGTTTGATTTAAACAGAGATTGGTTGCCCTTACAGCATCCTGAATCTCAGGCAAGGATAAAACAGTTCTACAAATGGAAACCTAATATATTAACCGATCATCACGAAATGGGAAGTAATTCCACATTCTTCTTTCAACCCGGTATACCTTCCAGGACAAATCCTAATACACCTGCTGAAAATTTTAGTCTGACGAACAAAATAGCGGCTTATCACGCTGAGGCACTTGATAAGATTGGCTCATTATACTTCTCAAAAGAGCAATTCGATGATTTTTACTACGGCAAAGGGTCGTCCTACCCCGATGTGAATGGCAGTATTGGGATATTATTCGAACAGGCCTCCTCAAGAGGATTGTCGCAACAAACGGTCAATGGCGTTCTGGATTTCCCTTTTACTATCAGAAATCAGTTGACCGTATCACTGTCTACAATAAGATCAGGATATGAACTTAAGAAAGAACTTTTAAAATACCAGGCTGATTTTTACCGGAAAGCATCCGAACTTGCCCGAAATGAACCGGTGAAAGCTTATGTTTTGGATGGAGGTGATGATCTCACCAAAACCAACAGCTTCCTGGACATATTGCTACGGCATCAAATTAATACCTACAGACTTGCTGAAGGTTTATCTCATGAGGATCATAATTATCCAGCAAATAGTTCATACATCGTTCCGCTCGAACAGGATCAGTTCAGACTTATCAAGGCGATTTTTGAGAAATCGACATCATTCACGGATAGCTTATTTTATGATGTGTCAGCATGGACCTTTCCGCTTGCTTTTGATATTAAATACTCTGCATTGGAAGGAAAATCATTTAAAAATGACCTGCTGGGAGATAGGCTTATTGAAATTCCGGAATTTACCGGAAAGGTGGGGGCCCAGAGTTCTTATGCATATTTAATGAAATTGGATGATTATAATTCATATAAAGCCCTTTATATGATCTTAAAAAATAATCTTAAGATTAAGGTTGCATTAAAGTCCTTCTCAACCAGCGAAGGATCGGAACACGATCCCGGAACAATTCTTATCCCGGTAAAGAACCAATCTAAAACGGATGATGAATTATATGATATGCTCAAAAAAATCTCCGCTAAGAGTAATATAGATTTTAGCAATATTTCAACAGGGTTCAATCAGGCCGGAATAGATCTGGGAAGTCCGAATATGATCAACCTGGAAAAGCCTAAGGTTATGATGCTTGTCGGAAATGGAGTTTCATCCTATGAAGCAGGAGAAGTATGGCACTTGCTTGACAAACGGTTTGGGATACCCTTATCTATGGTTGACATAGATAGATTTAACCGCATAAATCTTTCAAGATACAATACTATAATTATGGTAAGCGGAAATTATTCCGAAATATCCGGAAGTTCCAGGGAAAAACTGGAACAATGGATTAAGAATGGCGGTAATATAATCGGGATAAAAGGTGGATCAAAATGGTTGATCGATCAGAAACTGGCCAATATAAAATTGAAAAAAACAACCAGGGATACTGCCAGTATTAGAAATTATGGAGATATGTATCAACATTTAGGGGCTCAAAATATTGGTGGATCAATTTTTGAAGCCACCCTTGATCTTTCACACCCCCTATGTTTTGGTTATCCGGATAATGATGTCAGCCTCTTCAAGAATAATAAATTGTTTTTCGAAAAATCAAATAATCCTTATAACAATGCTGTTTTATATACTGAAGATCCATTACAAAGTGGATATATATCCAAGGAGAACTATGAATTGGTTAAAAATACTTCAGGATTAATTGTTAGTTCCAATGGCAGGGGTAAGACCATATGCTTTAGTGACAATCCAAATTTCAGGGCTTTCTGGTATGGTACAAACAGGCTGTTCCTAAATGCAATTTTCTTCGGTGATATTATAAGCAGTTCATCTACCCGGTAGTTGAACAACGTTTATTACATTTTTATAACCTGTTAGATCATTGATGATTTCCTGAACCTGAGACTTTGGGATAAGCCCGGTTATATAACAGCTTTCTTCATATTTCTGAGTTAGGATTTCAAAATTATTCTTTTGTATAAAATTCATCACTTCATTGATCCCATCATATTTAAAATTAATGGCAATCTCAGATCTAT
Organism: uncultured Cyclobacteriaceae bacterium; assembly: GCA_965365715.1. Taxonomy (GTDB): domain Bacteria; phylum Bacteroidota; class Bacteroidia; order Cytophagales; family Cyclobacteriaceae; genus JAGTVG01. Next base: position 21,113 of record CBDUCT010000004.1, read on the forward strand.
GTACTTTCTCAATAATCGTGGCTTTGATTAATGCCTCTTTCGATGCTGTTTTATAGGCATTGATCAAGCCGGCCTTACCTAATTTAGTGCCACCAAAATACCGGACCACCACAACGAGTACATTATTAAGCTTAAAAGACCTGATCTGGTTAAGAATTGGATCTCCGGCAGTATGTCGTGGTTCGCCATCATCATTAGATCTGAATTGTAGATCTCCATTACCAATTATATATGCATAGCAATGGTGCCTGGCATTGTAATGTTCTTTTTTTACGGTTTTTATTATTTGTATAACCTCATTTTCATTATTTACAGGAAAGGCAAGGGCAAGGAACTTACTGCCCTTTTCTTTATACAATCCTTCAGCATTGTCTTTTATGGAAAGAAAACTATCCGTCATCATTCTTATGTAAAAAATGCTCAGCCTCATTTCTAACAGGAACATAAGGATCGGTTTTTAAAGCGAGTTTATAATACTTCCTGGCTTTCTCATTATCCTCCTTGTCAATTGCTAATCTAGCCATACCGGTATATATCAGGCTCAGGTAATGCAAATCATCCCTTCCCATTTCTTCATATTTTTTATATGCTATTTTAAGATAATACCTTGCAGCTTCAAATTTTCCCTTCTTCTCTGATATCAATCCTGAAAACAAATTCCCGGCAAGCTGAAAGAAGATATCATCATGGTTTATCAGGGAATCTATCATGTCACCTGAGATACTATCACTATTATTATAGATCATATTTTCTATAAATAAACACCGGAATCGGTAGTTCCCTGGAAACCGGTTTACTAAGGTTTTGGAATACGGTAATGCCAGTTCAGGATTGTTTTCATATCTGAGGTATATATGAAAAAGATAAATCAATGCTTCTCTCTGTGTAAAAATCCCTTCTTTTGAAGCCATTTTCAATTGCTCCAATCCCAGTTCCATATCACCATTTACGAATACCCACATAAAAGTTTTATAAAATGGGTGCAATTCAGGAAACTTTTCCCGGTAGTAATTATATACACCACTGGAAAAATAGAAATCCGGAAACTTTTCTTTCAGTTCAAATCCCTCCTTCAATGAGTTGTAAGCCTTTTTGGCAGAACCTATGGCTTTCATTCTATGCCCGACGCCATTGTAAAAATCTGTAAGCAGACCATAACCGGCCAAAATATAAAACTCACCTTCTCCATGAAGATCCTCATTTTCCTGAAATGGATTAGCCAGTTCAATGGCCGTTTCTAATTCATTTTGATACTCAAGATAGGGATCTGTATCTTCTTTAAATGGTCTGTCCTTCCAATAAAGAATCATGGATCTCAATAAGTGATTGGCAGGATGATCGCCAAGCTGGTTCTCAAGTGTATCTATTTCAAGGTATGCAATATCAAATTCGAAATTATAGATCAGATCTATTGTTCTGTTCATCCGGTTAATCAAGACACTGTCTTCGATAATTGATTCCTGAGAAACAGAATTAGATATCGAGATCACAAATACTAAAAGAGACAGAAAAAGTTTCATATATACATATTAAGAAAAATATAAAATTATATCCTGATAGGATATCAACAAAATTGCAAAAATGGCGAGTATCATGCCAAATATATTTGCTTTGATAAGCTTTTCATTAAATACAATGTAAGAGGCCAGACTGGACAATACAATAATTCCAACATTCAGGATGGGATATACAACTGCACCATTGTTGTCAAAACTGGACAAGGCCATTAATAGGAAATATACACTGAAATAGTTAGGAATACCTAAATAGATCCCCCCTAAAAAATCCATCTTGCTGATTCTCTCTTTTCTCAGAGCCAGAATAACCATCCCTATTATGAAAGCGGATATAAAAATAATAACAGGAAGCACCGTCTTCTGATCAGAAGTTATCAGAAAGGCATTCATGTAATTTAATGAGGTATCAACGAACCCTGTGCCAAAAAAAACAAATACCGGGATTAACACCAGGTACTTTGGTGTCCAGGTTATTTTTTCCATTCGAGTTGATCTGATTGAACATAATATAATGGAGACAGCTGCAAAAAACAATCCTGTAAAATTTATTAAATCAAATTTCGTGTCCAGCAGCTTAAATACATATATACTGAAAATAACGGGTATCAGCATGGACATCTTAGAAAAAACAGTGGCCACAGCCACGTTGTATTTCTGGACAGTAATGGCCATCAGAAAAAAAGTTAAAATGAAAACACCTCCCAGTGCTATTGGATACAGGATCCATGATTCTGATAAAATAGAAACGTTTTTAAATAAATCCCCTCCATAAAAAATCATCCCTGTTAACACGCAAACCAGGTAATTAACTACAATTGCATTAATTGTATTTATTCCCAGCCTGGAATATGACCGGAAGGAGAGAAATATACCAATATTCATTATAATGGTCAGGATCAGGTATATCATAACTACTAAATAATCGAATTCTCATAAACAATGATTATAAATCATGTATTTTTATAACATCATGGATCTATAATTTCATACAGCATAAATTTTGAGTGCTAAATTTGAATTTGTAATTGCCGAGCCGCTTTCCAGATATACATTTCCCGGCGACATATGTTTATATAATGCTCCGGAATATGTAAGCCTATGGAATGACTTCACAAGCTCCACTTTCCTGATAGTCCATTCAAGAAGCCAGAAGATCACAGCCTCGATCCATTTCCAGATAAAAGAAGATACAGCTACAAGTATAACCACTGCACCATTTGGATCAATTTCCCTTTCCCATGAGGTTGATTTTGATATATTAAGTGATTTCATGAATTTCATTGAAACACATTTAAGATTAAAAGGTGTTCGAAAAATAAAGATCAGACACTACACCCGAATATATAATCCACGAACCCATGAGGAAGTGATTTCCGCTCTTGCATTAAGTGGTTTCAGGATATCCTTAATCGATATAAATCAGATCATTGAAATAACAGATGATCCGTTTGATTCTCTTATCCACCCAATGGAACTAAGAAACCTGAATAAAATCAGGAAGGAAGGCATCATTTTTACTGAACACCAAAACACTGAGGCTAAAATAGTGTTTAATGCTATAGATACTTTCAGAAAGGCGAGAGATATTCCGGTAAATATAGAATTTAACTCACTGATGAAGTTGATTCATACATTTCCGCTAAACTATAAGCTCTTCTCAGTATCAATGAAAAATGAAATTGTTGCTGCTACTGTGTGTGTAAAGGTGAAGGATTCAATACTATACAACTTCCTGCCTGCACATAATAGTGCATACAATATGTACAGCCCAATGGTATTTTTAATGGAAAAGATATATCAATACACCTCAGAAAATAAGATAAGATTTATAGATCTCGGTGTTTCATCCATCAATAATAATCCTCAGAAAGGCCTCATCAGGTTTAAAGAAAGACTTGGTAGTAAATCTGTTAGTAAACTTACTTTCCTAAAAGAAATCTAATAGTTAATGATTGATTTTTTAAAGAAATCTACGTGGTCATTTTCATCAATTATCATAAAATCAATATGTTCAATGGCAACAAACAAACTGTTTGCCATATATTTTGGAGCAACTGGCATAACACTTTTAGCCCATTTTCAGAACCTGATAAGTTTAGTCACACAGGTCCCGAATGATGGGATCAACAGAGGCATAATAAAATATTGGTCTGGAGAAAATGTTTCTACTGTTGAAAAGCAGAAATACTTAAAGGCAGGATTTTTCTTAAACATCGGGGTACTGGTAATAACCCTGATTCTACTGTTCCTATTCCGGTCCTATTTTTTCCGGGACTTCAACTTTTATTTCAGCACAACAGTCATAACTTTTCTAATTCTTGGAATCACACTATATATAGTACATTTGTTACTGCTTTCCATTATCCTTTCCTTTCAAAGAATTAAAGTATATGCCATAATTAATGCCATGGGATCAATACTTGTCGTTATAGCCATACTGATTGTTGCCCCTAAAGGAAATCTGAATTACGCTCTCTTATCTTTCTTATTAGCTCAAAGTTTTGCAGTAGTTTTTTCTCTGATATACGGATTCCTCAGAGGAATTTTATTACCTGTAAGAGGTCGCATATCATTCAAAGAATACCGTAAACTTGGCGAATTTATACTTATGGCACTTAGCATACTGGTTTTTGGCAAGGTTACAGACTTCATCATCCGGGATTATGCCATTCAGTCTTTCGGAATGTTGCATACCGGACTCTGGCAATCCGTTGTAAAATTATCGGATGGATATATGATGTTGTTTATCAACACGGTCGGGATTGTATACTACCCACAAGTATCATCCATGATCTTTAACACGGACGATTTGCGTCAGTATTTACGGGATGTATTTAAGATCGTGGTTGTAATCAGTGTAACAGGTCTGATCCTGATTTATATATTTCGGGAACCTGTACTGATAATCCTGTACAACAGGGAATTTGTCCCCGCCGGTGATTTAATGCCTCTGCAATTCCTCGGTGACTTTTTCTGTATCATTGCTTACCTCTTAACCTATATAATATCAGCACAGGCAAGATCCATGACATTTATCCTTTTACAGGCAGCCTCTGCAATATTTTACATTATTCTGGTTTATACACTATCATCAAATTTCGGGATAGAAGGTATTCCTGCTGCACATGCCATAAGATACTTTGTGTTAGCAATAATTCTTATAATTTTGAATAAAAGAATACTTTTTTGATGGCATCACCATTGGTCACCATAATTTGCTTGTGTTATAATCATGAAAAATATATTCCCGAGGCCGTAGAATCCATAATAAATCAAACCTATACAAACCTCGAGATAATAATCATAGATAATGGAAGTCCGGATAATTCTAAAGAAATCATCAAGAACATTGCCTCAAAAAATCCTGATATTAAAATGATCATGTTGAATGAAAATATCGGGAACTGCCGGGCATTTAACCTTGGTCTTAAAGATTCGAAAGGGGAATTTATCATCGATCTGTCCGGAGATGATATACTTCTCCCTGACCGTATTAAAGAAGGCTTAAAAAGTTTTGCTGAAAATGGTGAGGAATATGGTGTAAATTTCACTGATGCATTATACGTCGATGATTCCGGCAAGATGATAGATCAGCACTATAAAAGAGATCATAAAGGACTGTTGTTAGATACCGTACCTGAAGGCAATGTATATTCCGACTTGCTGGAAAGATATTTTATTTGCGCTCCTACGATGATGATGCGCAAATCCATAATAGATCAATTGGGAGGTTATGATGAAAATCTAAAATATGAGGATTTTGATTTCTGGATCAGGTCTGGAAAGATCACGAAATATTGTTATACGGATATAGTGCTTGTCAAAAAAAGAGTACTGAAAAATTCACTTTCTTCAAGTCAATATAAACGGAACAGCAATATGTTAAGTTCTACTTATCAGGTCTGTCTGAAAGCAGAAAAACTGAATGAGACCGAAGCAGAAACAAAAGCACTTTGCCGGAGAAGCATATATGAGTTCAGGAAAGCACTTTTTTCTGGCAATTTTAAAGATGCTTTCAATTTTTCTACGCTTCTTATCAGGAATTTAAAACCCGGAACTAAACGTTCAATATATATTCTGATGAATAATATTCTTAAACTATGGAGTTAAATTTTGTTAGATATCTATGAAACGAAAGTATCAGAAATAGTATCAGCGCCGGTTGTCATCATCAATGATCATACTCACGTAGCTGTCATAGCGGGTTTCAGCTATTTCCCGGAGCTCTAAAGCCTCGAGTACAACACAGCCAGGTTCATTGATATGCAGGCAATTCTTAAATTTACATTCACCCAGTTTATCCCTCATTTCAGGGAAATAATGACTGATCTCCCATGATTCCATATCAATCAGTCCAAGTTCCTTTATCCCGGGTGTATCAATAACATAGGTATTCTCTTCAAGTTCGATCATCTGAGCAAAGGTGGTTGTATGTTTTCCCTTATTGGCAAAATTTGAGACTTCGTCTGTTGGCAATTTAAGGCCCGGATTTATCCGGTTCAAAATGGTTGATTTTCCAACGCCAGAGTGCCCTGAAATAAGTGATTTCCTGCCTGTTAACCATGATTCTACAATATTCAGATCTTTATCTTTTTCGGCAGATATCAGTATATTTTCATAACCTATATCATCATATACCTTAGCCAGATAATCATGCAGCTCCCGCAATGAATCATTCAGAAGATCTGATTTATTGAAGATAATTTTCGCTGGTATCCTGAAAGAATCAGCAGACACGAGATACCTGTCAATAAATCCAACAGAAGTCCTCGGGTATATCAGGCTGGCTACAAGTATAGCCTGATCGATATTGGCCGCTATAATATGTGCCTGGCTGGATTTTTTAGTTGATTTCCGGATGAGGTAATTCTTTCTTGGTAATATTTCCGATATGATCCCTTCTCCATGCTCATCAATGGTAAACCTGACATGATCACCAACCGCAATAGGATTGGTAGTCTTGATACCTTTCAACTTCAGTTTACCTCTTAATCTGCATTTGATTAAACCTTTGGAATCTGATTTTACATCATACCAGGAACCTGTAGATTTTAATACCAATCCATCAACAATCATGATAAATAAGTCTTTATATTCTCCAAAATGGTATCTGTAGATCCCAGATTCTCAGCCACGTAAGTTCTGCTTGCCTGGCAGGATTCTGAATAGAATGCTTCATTCCGGAGTAAGTTGTTCATTAAATCCCCAAGCTCTTCCGGATTAGCCACTTCAAATGCACCACCTCTGCTAATTAAAGCCTGCACTTCCTCATATTTCTTATTCAACTTGCTTTTCCCCACGATAACAGGCTTCCCATAAGTCGCAGGTTCCAGAATATTATGTAATCCTTCACCAAATGCACCACCCACATAGGTGATGTGAGCATATTTGTATATCGTGGATAACATACCGACATTGTCAACAATTAGTACAAGGGCCTTTTTTTGATCATCGTGAATATTACCATATCTTATCACATTTAAATCAATTCTTTTCTCAATATAGGAGATCTCTTCCTCTTTAATGTTATGTGGAGCAATAATGAATTTCAAATTATGGTTCTGGTTGATAAAATTCATCCACAAATCAATATCTTTTGTCCAGGTACTTCCCAATACAATCAACCGTGAATCTCCTGCAAATTTTTCCAGGGGTATTATGGAAGTCTGTTTTTTCAAGATTGCCTCTACCCTGTCAAACCGGGTGTCTCCGGTTATTATTACATTTTCTATTCCAATGCCCCTCAACAATTCCTGGGTTTCCTGGTTCTGAACAAAGAAAAAATTGAATCTTCGAAGTATTTGTCTGTAGAATGATCCATAGTATTTAAAAAAAACCTGATCAGGTCTTAATATAGTAGAAACTGAGAACAAAGGGATATCCTTTTCTTTGCAAGCATTTAAATAATGAAACCAGAATTCATATTTTATAAAAAAGACTGCTGTTGGATTCAATATTTCTACCAGCAATCCGGCATTTGATCTGGTATCCGCGGGTAAATAAAAAACACCGTCCGCTAATGGGTTATCTTTTTGATATTCAAACCCGGAAGGTGAAAAAAATGAAACAAAAAGCTGATAATCAGGAAACGACTTATTAATCTTTTCTATCAATGGAAGTGCCTGTTCGAATTCACCCAGTGAAGCACAATGAAACCAGAGACAATTTTTTTCTTTGATCCGTTTTTGTTCCAGTATTTTAAAAGTATGCTTTCTTCCGTTTACAAGGAGTTTTGCTCTAGTGTTGAATTTCGAATAGATTAAGATTATCAGATTTAATATACGAATCAGTATGTTGTAGATAATGAGGCCCATGAATGGAAAAATACAAAAAAAATCCCGCCGGAAGCGGGATATTATTATAATTGTGCCTCTAATTTTTTGGAAAGGACACTCTTGGGGACAGCTCCTATCTGTTTGTCTACAATTTCCCCATTTTTGAAGAATAACAGGGTTGGAATACTCCTTATACCAAATTGTGCTGATACTGCCGGATTATTATCAACATCAACTTTACCAATTACAGCCTTACCCTCATAGTCTTTGGCCAGATCTTCAACAACCGGGCCAATTAGTTTACAGGGGCCGCACCATTCAGCCCAGAAGTCGACCAGAACAGGTTTTTCGGTTCCCAATATATCCTGATAATTTCCATCATTAATTTCAATAGGTTTGCTCATTGCTAATAATTTTGAATCGAATAATTAAACTTATACAAATATAATTTTAAAAACTGAGGTGTATTTCAAATTGAAGATTTAAAAAACGGCTTTGTAAATTATGTGACATCCATCAATGCATTAAAACCTTATATTCCATTCCAGGTATGGCTTCCAGTTCACCGACAAGGTCATTTGTAATACCAATCCTTATCTTCCTGGAGAACATATCAACTTTCAGGTTTCCCTTGGTATCTGTAATATTAAATAACAAAGATCCCTTGCCTGGATTTTTCTCTGCTAAATCTGACATTTTTGAGATGAATGTGTCAGTGATGTCCACTATATCAACAAATAACTCGATCCCATCCAGGTACTTTTCTCTTACTTCACTCAGCAAATCAATTTCCTGAATTTTAAATTCAAGCTCATTTTCATTCCATTTCCTTGGTGTTATCATGCCACGTATGAAAAGGAACCAATCAGTTTCAAAATACTTCTTGAATTTCAGGTAATCATCAGAAAAAAGATAGAAAGAATAGGTTGATTCATAATCTTCCAGAGTAAGTATGCCAAAAGGTTTACCTTTTTTGGTGATCCGGTGTGCAAAACCGGATACTATACCCCCTAACCTGATCTCCTTGCCTTTCAAATTACTTAAGTCACTGAATTCCCCTAAATTTGTATTGCAGAAATGCCTGAGCTCAAATTTATATTGATCCAGAGGATGTCCGGAAATATAGAACCCTACAACATCTTTCTCAATCTTAAGTTTTTCTATGTTAGTGAAGGGATCACAGTGTTCAATTTTGGGTAAGGGAAGACTCTCCCCCGAGCTGCCTCCAAACAAAGATTGTTGAGAAGCATTTTTTTCAGCCTGAAATTTATTGCCATATTTAATCGCCTTTTCGATCAGGCTGGTGTTGTTTTCATCTGAATACAAATATTGTCTTCTATGTATATCACCAATACCATCAAAGGCGCCAGACATAGCGAGGCTTTCAAAAGTCTTTTTATTAGCAGTACGCAAGTTTACCCGGCTGGCAAAATCAAAAATATCTGTATAAGCTCCATTTTCCTCCCTTTCAATTATAATAGCTTCCACTGCTGCATCCCCGGTACCTTTTATGGCCCCAAGCCCAAACAGGATCTCATCCTTTTCATTGACAGTAAAAGAAGTGCTGCTTTGATTAACATCCGGACCAAGTACCTTTATACCCATTCGGCGGCATTCGTCCATAAAAAAAGTAATCTTATCAATATTATTTTGATTATGTGACAGGACAGAAGCCATGTATTCTGATGGATGGTGCGCTTTCAGGTAAGCTGTCTGGTAAGCTACTACAGAGTATGCTGCTGAATGTGATCTGTTAAAGCCATAGGCAGCAAATTTTTCCATAATCGAGAAAATCTCGGTGGCCTGTCTTATTCCAATATTATGCAGTTTCTTTGCCCCTTCAATGAATTCCTCCTGCATGCCACGCATAACATCCATTTTCTTTTTTCCCATTGCACGCCGCAGTATATCGGCTTTTCCTAATGAGAATCCTGCGATTATCTGTGCTGTCTGCATAATCTGCTCCTGATAGACCATGATCCCATAGGTGTTCTTAAGTATTGGTTCAAGCAATTCATGAGGATATTCTACTCTTTCCCTGCCATGTTTCCGGTTGATAAAATTAGGGATGAAGTCCATTGGCCCGGGTCTGAATAGCGCATTCATAGCGATCAGATCCTCAATATCTGTTGGTTTCAATTCCTGAAGATATTTCCTCATACCTGCGGATTCAAACTGAAATGTCCCTATCGTGTCACCACGTTGATATAGATCAAAGGTCTTTTCATCATTAAAGGAGATCTTATCAATATCAATTTCAATGGATTTGGACTTGTTTATGATCTCCAGGGCATCTTTTATAATACTCAGGGTTTTTAGGCCCAGGAAATCCATCTTTAACATTCCAGCATCTTCAATCACCTTTCCATCGAACTGGGTAATCCATAAATCGGTATCCTTGGAGGAAGAAACCGGAATATAGTTGGTGATGTCATCCGGGGCAATGATCACACCGGCAGCATGGATACCGGAATTCCGAACTGATCCTTCCAGTTTTTCCGCGAGATTTAAAACATTGGCCTTTTCATCATTACCTTTTTTGATATCTTGCAGTTCCTTTACTTCCTTGAAAGCCTGGGATAGTGACACACCCGGCCTTTCGGGCACGAGTTTGGCCAGTGTATCCGCTTCTGAAAGTGGTAGGTCAAGGACCCTGGCTACATCACGAATAGCCATTTTAGCAGCCATAGTGCCGTAGGTAATGATCTGTGCAACTTGATTATGCCCATATTTATCTACTACATAATCAATCACCTTCTGCCGGCCTTCGTCATCAAAATCAGTATCAATATCCGGCATTGAAACACGCTCCGGGTTTAAAAACCGTTCAAAAAGAAGGTTGTATTTTATAGGATCAATATTCGTTATACCTATACAATATGCGACCACTGATCCTGCAGCGGAACCTCTCCCTGGTCCGATCATGACACCCAAGTTTCTCCCCGCATTGATCATGTCGGCGGTGATAAGAAAATACCCCGAAAAA